>NZ_CFQRNQ010000027.1:0-38030 GCF_986071375.1 Paraprevotella sp.
CACACAAGGCCTTGCTTCCCGAAAGCGAGTGCAAAGGTACAACCTTTTAACGTAACTGCCAAACGTTTTACCAATAAAAATCGAAAAAAATATCCACTGACGAATTTTACACCTTATTTAATATAATAAGAACAAAAAACATTCTCATAATTTTTTTATTTCCTATCGAATATAGTACCTTTGCAGTCGACAATCAATATGTTATTATACAATAAATCCACAAACTATGATACAAATCTTACAAGCAACAAAAGATACCACCAATGTAACCAAAGAAGTCGTTTCAGCTATTGCATCCGGGCATACAGAACTCATTATCGAGAAATTGATAGATATGTGTATTTCCGCCGGAAAAAACATTTTGATTGCCATTATCGTCTACATCGTAGGACGTTTTCTTATCTCACTTATCCAACGCGTGATGAGCAATATGCTATCACGCCGGAAAGTGGAAATCAGTATCCAAACATTCCTCAAAAGTTTAGTTAGTATATTACTCAATGTCTTATTGATTGTTTCTGTTGTAGGAGCATTAGGAATCAATACGACCTCATTCGCCGCATTGTTGGCATCTGCCGGTGTAGCTATCGGCATGGCACTCTCTGGCAATTTGCAAAATTTTGCCGGAGGTCTTATCATTCTTTTCTTCAAACCTTATAAAGTAGGAGACTGGATTGAAGCACAAAGCGTTTCGGGAAGTGTTACAGCCATACAAATCATGCATACTTTGGTCACTACGGCCGATAACAAAGTTGTCTACATTCCTAATGGAGCCATGAGTAGCGGCGTTATTACAAATTATAGCCGTTTGGACACAAGACGCGTCGAATGGATTGTGGGAGTTGATTACGGAGAAGACATCGACAAGGTGAAAAGTGTAGTAAACGAACTCATTCAAAAAGATAACCGTATCTTAAAAGAACCAGCCCCCGTCATTGCCTTACACGCACTCGACTCCAGTAGTGTTAATGTAACGATAAGAGTATGGGTAGCAAACGGTGACTATTGGAATGTATATTTCGAAATGAACAAAAACATTTACGACGAATTCAACAAACAGGGTATTGATTTCCCATTCCCGCAAATGACTATCCATCAGGCTTAATACATAAGAACAGGAATGATTCAACAAGTAGAAATCATATTACGTGAACGACCGCGAGGTTTTCACCTCGTCACACGGGAGATTTCGGAACAGCTTCCGTCCTTGCCTCAAACCGGTTTATTGAACCTATTTATCAAACACACGAGTTGTGCGCTCTCCATCAACGAGAACGCCGACCCTGACGTGCGTACTGACATGACTAAAATATACGACCGTCTCATCAAAGAAAACGAGCCTTATTACGACCATGTCCTCGAAGGTGCGGACGACATGCCGGCCCATGCCAAATGTAGCCTGACAGGCGTCAGCCTCAATATCCCCATATCCAAAGGTAAATTGAATTTGGGTACATGGCAAGGAATCTACCTTTGTGAGTTCCGCGACTACGGTGGAAGGCGCAAACTCACGGCCACCATCATAGGAGAATGAACGAATGATAGACAGAGCTACGGTAGACCGGATTATGGATGCGGCCCAGATTGTGGATGTCGTATCGGATTTTGTGACTTTACGGAAAGCGGGGGTCAACTACAAAGGCTTATGTCCTTTCCACGACGACCGTACCCCTTCGTTCGTGGTATCCCCATCCAAAGGTCTCTGCAAATGTTTCGCATGTGGAAAAGGCGGCAATGCCGTGCACTTCATCATGGAGCACGAACAACTGTCCTATCCCGATGCCCTACGTTATTTGGCCCGTAAATATAATATAGAAATCAAAGAACGGGAACTGACAGAAGAGGAAAAGCAGGCTCAAGATGAGCGAGAAAGCATGTTCGTCGTCAACGAATGGGCATGCCAGTTTTTTCAAGACCAACTCTACAATACAGTAGACGGACGAGCCATTGGAATGGCCTATTTCCGTTCACGAGGTTTCCGGGACGATATCATAAAAAAGTTTCAGTTAGGATACAGTCCTTCGCAAAGAGACGCCTGTGCCCGTGAAGCCAAGGCCAAAGGTTACAAAGAAGAGTTCCTGCTTTCTACTGGTTTATGTTACAAACGTGACAACGGACAATTACAAGACCGCTTTTTCGGGCGCGTCATTTTTCCAGTACATACGTTAAGCGGAAAAGTAGTAGCTTTCGGAGGACGTGTATTAGACGCAGCCACCAAAGGAGTCAATGTCAAATACCAAAACTCTCCGGAATCTGCCATTTATTCCAAGAAAAAAGAGTTGTATGGATTGTTTTTGGCCAAACAATCTATCGTCAAACAAGACCTTTGCTTTTTAGTGGAAGGCTACACCGATGTCATTTCCATGCATCAGATGGGAGTGGAAAATGTAGTTTCTTCTTCTGGAACGGCACTCACCACCGAACAAATCCGTATGATTCATCGTTTTACGGAAAACATCACCGTACTTTACGACGGAGATGCCGCCGGTATCAAAGCTTCCGAACGAGGCATCGACATGCTATTGGCCGAGGGAATGAACGTCAAATTACTACTTCTTCCGGACGGAGACGACCCGGACAGTTTTGCCCGTAAGCACAACGCCACCGAATATCAAGCTTATCTGAACGAACATCAGGTAGATTTCATTAAATATAAAACCGATTTATTACTGCATGAGGCACAAGGGGATCCTATCAAACTTTCCCGTCTCATCAGCAGTATCGTACATACCATTTCCGTCATTCCGGATGAAATCACGCGTTCCGTATACACCCGGGAAACAGCAACCATGCTGAACATGGAAGAACGAATGTTAGTAGCAGCCATTTCAAAAGAGATGGCCAAAGCCAAAGAGGAAAAGCAAAAACAGCGTGAAAATGAACGAAATCGTAAACACACACAGTTGCCATCCTCCGGACAAACACTCTCTTCCTTAGACCAAGACAGTCTTCCTCCCCCATCCCCATTCCCACCCTCTGAAGAGGGCATTCCCCCTATTCCGGATGACGGAACGCCGGCAGCCCCCCCTGTTCCCAATACTCCGCCTAGCAATAATCCGGCTATAACAGAGAATGCATCCACCCTCTCCTACATTCCCGGTAAGGGAGCCGAGGCCATGTTATTCTACAGGAAAGAACTGTTGTTGATACAAGTCCTCATTCGTTATGGAGAGAAAATTATATGTTACGCCGAAAACGAACAAGGAGAAGAAGTCCCGGTCAGTGTGGCCGAGTTCATCAACTATGCGTTGCAAGAAGACGGTTTGCTGTTCCACAACGCCCTTCATAAGCATATCCTGCAAGAAGCCATCGACCATATACACGAGGACGGCTTCTCGTCAGAACGCTATTTCCTGAACCATCCGGACAACCATATCAGTATGCTGGCTTTTGAGTTGAGTGGTGACAAATATCAACTGAGCAAATATCATTCCAAACATCAGAAAATCGCCAACGATGAAGAGAGGTTGACCGAATTGGTTCCCCACCTGATTTCCGACTTCAAATTGGCCATTGTAGACGAAGAACTGAAACAAATCCTCTTGAAATTGCGCCAACCCGATATTCTTTCACGCAAGGAAGAATATATGGAAATCATGAAGCATTACAAAGAGATGAAGGACATAGAACGAACCCTGGCCCGGGAACGGGGCGACCGGGTCATCACTTAATACAGACAGCTTATGGTCATCTTGATTACAGACGCAACCCACTGTGACAAAACTCTCCTGGCCTAAAGACTTTTGGAAAAGTACAAATATCCTTATTTATCCATTGACTTATTAAAAATGGGACTTATCAGAAGCGGTAGCACCTCCCTGTCTCCAAAAGAAGACTCAGAATTGGGCCATTACCTTTGGCCTATTCTCGGGAAAATAATCAAGAGGTTCTCGAAAAAGACCAACCGGTTTTGTCCCTCTTTATCCAATAAATCACTATTTTTGTAAAAACATCCAATTGACACGCCCGATGAATCATTTAGAAACAGCACGACTGATATTACGTCCTTTCACGGAACAAGACGCGGAAGCTCTGTTTGCCATACTTAGCGACAGAGACGTAAACACATTCCTGCCGATGTTTCCGCTTAAGAACCTGGAAGAAGCAAAAGCATACATCAAGGACAAGCATGCGGCAGTACATGCAGGAGAAACCCTGTTATACTACGCCATCTGCCGGAAAGAAGCTCCTGCTCCGATAGGTTATGTGCACGTAAGCGGAAATGACAGCCATGACTTAGGATACGGGCTGAAGAAAGAATTCTGGCACAAAGGGTTCTGTACTGAGGCATGCCAAGCCGTCATCGAGCAACTGAAACAAACCGGAATTCCTTATATTACGGCCACCCATGACGTAAACAATCCTCGAAGCGGCAAAGTCATGCAGGCCCTCGGCATGAAATACCAATACTCATACGAAGAATTGTGGCAACCCAAAAACTTCTTGGTAACCTTTCGGATGTACCAACTCAACTTCGACAAAGAAAAAGACAGGGTGTATAGAAAATACTGGGATAAATATCCCGTCCACTTCATAGAAAACCTGACTCCCGGTACAGAACTGCCTTCTATATAAAACTCTTCAAAAGATTCACATTCAAATTCATTCTTATGAAACATTTGACCCGATATTTATGGCCCATTGCCCTCTGCATGTCAGTAGGTTTTTCCGCCTCGCTATTTCAGCGGGAAGCCATCGCGGAATGGTATCCTTTCCTGAATAAACCCGTACTCACCCCTCCCAATGGAGCGTTCCCTATCGTATGGGGCATCCTTTACATCCTGATAGGAACCTCCTTGGGACGAATCTGGGGCAAAGGCCTGAAAGTATCCCAACGTGAATGGTGGATACAGTTAGCCCTGAACTTCTGTTGGAGTATCGCCTTCTTCTTTTTGCGGGAACCCTTATGGGGCATGGGCATCATTCTGATACTCGATGTGGTGGTACTGGACTATATCCTTATCACATTCAAAAAGGACAAGTTTGCGGCCGCCTGTTTCATCCCCTATATCCTGTGGCTGTTATGGGCAACTTACCTGAACGCCTACATTTATATCTTCAATTAACGCAGCAGCGAACGTCCGCAACGGTTTCCGCTTATCGTCACGTCCTTGCAATCCTCCGTACGGAAGAACGCATCCGGAGATACAGGACCGTCTCCCGCCACTGAGATATAATTATCCCGGATGATCAGGCCATCCGTAGCCCGGGCAGATACCGCCTCGCTCCCTTGGCGAATCACAAAACGATTAGCCTCTATACGGACATTGCGATGGACGGCACCTTCATAACGGTCATTTTCCGGCATCATGGCAATGACGGGGGAACCGCATTCCATAAACAAGTTGCGGCGTATCGTGACATCGCGTACAGGACCGGATTCATACCACCCCCGCGCATCGTCGGAAACCAGTACCCCGCTCATCGGGATACGATAGAATACGTTATCTTCTATCACGACCTTCCGGCGTGTCGTCACCAGAATCCCCCGGGTAGGAATACGGGAGAAATAATTATTTCGTATCTCCACTTCGGGTGTCCATGTCACATTCTCCACCGACACATTCTCCGCCGTCTTCACATTGTCGTTCACAGCCCGGTCCAACGTCAGCAGGATTTCATAATCGTCTATCCGTTCTACAGCCTTCACACATGCCGGTTGCAAGCAACGCAGGGAATGAGCATCCACGAACTCCACCTCATCCCCTTTATAAAAAGCCTCAAAACCGTATGACTGTCCGTGCATGAAACGCACCTTCACCTGCCTGTCCGAAACATATTCCATGACTTTCAGATGCGTGCCGTGTATATTGATCGGGTCGTCGTGCGCCCCTTCAAAATAAGAATCAAGAATGCGTATTTTCCCTTTGCACCCAGACATCTGGACAAAGTCCGCAAACCCGGCACAAGTACGTCCCGAGCCCCATTCCGGCGCACAATATAACTTCTCATAAGTCAGGTTCTCGGAATACTGCCCTACAATCCCGAAATTACCCAAGAAATGGAATTTGATATTTACGAGCTTCACGTCTTTGCTCTGATGTATAAAACCGCATGCTTCAGTCCGAAAGGAATGACGCATCTGGTAAACCTCTCCCGTTTTGAATCCGGGAGCACGGTCGTAATTAAAACGCACCACCCCCTCGTCCAGTTCGATGGCTTTCGTCACACCGGCCAATGGGGATTCGCACCGATTGGTCACGTTGGTTTGCGGATAGAACACCTGGGCAATGCCTCCGCCAAAACGCCATCCCTCACCTTTCCAATAAAACTTCCCATCCTCTATCTCGTAACTCGAACCGGCAGTAACCCTGGCAGTGATGGAATTTGCATCGGTTGAAACCACGGTCATTTCAGGTACTGACGGATCGGCAGCCACCAATGAGAAATTTTTCAAAGTGACATTCTCGCATCCGTCAATCACGAAAGGCGTCATTTCGCCGTGGGTTACGAAACGGGCACCTCCTCCATCCACTGTAATATTCTTCATGTCCTTGAGCCATATCCCTATATGTTTCGTCGGGTCAGGATTCTCTTCTGCCGAAGCCGTATTGGATATATAATATAGGTACGGAGAAGAAGAGGTACGATAAATATGGTAATCTCCTTGTTGCAACTGGATTAACACCGGACACCCCTTATATGTCGCCGCCGCCTCTATCGCCTGCCTCAATATGGGTGTCGCATCACCATCAGACGTAGCCACCTTCAAAATGACCGGAGAAGCGGCACTTAACGAAAATGAGACTAAAAACACGATAAAAGAAACGATTTGTTTTTTCATACACATGGATTAATTTAGAAAGATTAATGTCACAAAGTTAAAAAAACACCCACAGCACACTTTATCCGACATGATGCAAAAAATACCATATTTACGGCAAAGTCGTGTTTCGTCATCCCACACCGTCACCTTCACGACAGTGTTTTGCAAATTCTTTCGGACTCATGCCAAATTGTTTCTGAAAACTCTTGCTAAAATAAGAAGCCGAACTGAATCCGACCATATAACCAATATCGGAAACACGATATCCTCCTTCATTCATTAAATCCGCAGCTTTCTTAAGCCGGAGCACACGGACCAAATCCACCGGTGAACGTCCAAACACTTGTTTGGTCTTCCTTAACAAAGTAGACCTGCTCATATTCAGCAGTTCAGCCATAGCCTCCACATTGAAAGTCTCGTCCATCAAGTTGCCTTCTATCGTGCGAATGACCCGATTTGCCCACTCACGTTCTTTTTCATTGATTCCCACAAGCGGTAAGACCTCCCAAGTGGTATTCTCCGGCTCATCCCTTTCATTATGCAATTGCAAAGGGGGGTGCATACCGGTTGCCACCCAAGTAAAAAAGTCCGTTTTGGCTTCATACAACTCTTTTTGTTTTTCCATTTCCAGATAATGTTGGCGTATCCTCAACCTACGCTCCTGGCGTCTCCTGTAAACCTTAGCGGAGAACCACACCAAAGCCAATATCACAACCACATACACCCCATATGCCCAACTGGTACGCCACCACGGCGGTAAAACCGTAACCGAAAGTTCACGCAATACCTCGACGCCACTATGCCCGTCTACTGCTTTCACCTGCAAACGGTACTGTCCCACAGGCAATGTGGCATACACGACTCGATTATTTTCTGCCTGCACCCATTCGCCATCCAATGGTTCCAACCGATAGAAATAGCGGGTTGTAAACGCAGCCGGATAGCTCAACAAGGCAACCGTTAACCCTATGTTCGCATTATAACAAGGTAGTTCTATCTCATTTGCAAACCCAATGGAACGAGACAAAGGAGATCCTTCCACACCGGGACGAACCTCTTCATTATTGACGGTAAGGCTAGTGAAATACAATGGAGGAACTTTACTTTCCTTACGCACCCCCTTGGGTTCAAAAGCCACCATGCCATCCACTGTCCCAAAGTACAAGCGTCCGTCAGCCCCTTCCACCACAGCCTGATAGTTAAACTGGTTCGCAGGCAAACCGTTCACCGTCGTAAAGTTCCTCCACGTACGGTCGCCGTCCCAACTTACCAACCCACGATTGGTTCCTAACCACAACACTCCATCCCGGTCTTCAAGTATGCCATACACCACATCGTCCGGTAATCCCTCCTTCATCGAAAAAGTCGTAAAGTCATCCGTATCGGCGTTGTATTTACATAGCCCACCACGTTCCGTAGCGACCCACAAATCACCCGACCGGGATTGCATTACGGAAGTCACATTGTTGGACACCAAAGCATTACTTTCCTGTGAGCCATGCCCATATCGGCGGAATTTTCCGGTCTCACCGTCACGCACCCACAGGCCATCGCCCATCGTTCCTATCCATAAATCCCCATCACGGGCTTCCAACAAACAGAAAACCCATGACCGGCCCACCTCGTCCACTCTCCGGAAGTCCAGAGTTCCCGGCTCTGCCTTATATAGCCCACGGTCGGTTCCCAACCATCTGACTCCCCTACGGTCAGTAAGGAATGCATACACATCTCCCGTTCCCACACGCAAACTCTTGGAAGAATGCCGCGTAATGTCTCCCGTCAAAGGATCGATCACCCACAATCCATCTTGAAAAACGCCACAATATACTTTCTGTTCCGAATAAGACATAAAAAGGACTGATGGCCTTCTTTCCGCACCGGTCACCATCCTCGTCATTCCCCCGTCCTCCAAATCCAACCGGTATATACCCGCATTTTCTGTTCCAATCCATATCCGCCCCAAGCCATCCACCGCCATTCCCCTTACCTTTACACGCTCGGGAAAGTGCCGGACATTCCCGGTCATGTATTTGGAAAAATGCACATCCGGGCATGGCATATAGTCAACCCCTCCATACATCGTGCCCACCCATAATCCGGAATCTTCATCTGCATAAAACGCACAAACCACATTGTCCGACAGGCTTTGTACGTTCTCTCCGTTGTGAGTCAGGCACACAGAACTCCCCGTCTGCCCGTCCACTACGAATATGCCTTTGTACGTCCCGACCCAAAGCTTGCCACCGACAACACAAAGGCAACGGATATAAGTATCCTGTAACCCGGGACATTCCATTTCCTTTGGCACAAGGTCTCCCGGAACATACTTAAACAAACGCCCCTCATGCGTCCCTAACACCACGCTCCCATCATATTCGCACATCATCACCATCTTCTTCCCGTCCCAAAAACCGCCATCCTCCCCCATAGCAAGGCGCACAAAACGATTAGAAGATTTATCATAACGGAACAGTCCTGCTCCCCACGTGGAAAGCCACACCTCACCATTACGGCGTACCAACAAATGGCTTACCGGACATTCCTGCATCTGCTTTCCCTCAACCACCTTATATAATTGCAGCTTACCCCGCACATACCGGAACACCCCTTGTTCCGGCACGACAATCCATACGCTACCATCCTCGTCTTCTACTATATTCAGAACCCAACTGTTTATCCGTATGCCTTCTTTTGTCTTTGCTTCCAAATACACAAAACGGTCTGATTCCGGATCATAACAAAACACCCCGTTCCCCGTTCCGACCCATAATGCCCCATTCCTTCCGGCACACAGTGCCGAAATGTCCCGTCCTTCCTTTTGCGCTTTCCTATCCTCACAAACCTTCCGCACCATAGTCTTCCCGTCAAAACGATCCAACCCGTTTTTCGTCCCCAACCAAATGAAGCCATAGCGGTCTTGTACGATGGCCTTCACGTTATTTTGCGACAAGCCGTTCTCGCATGTGATATGCGAAAAACAATAGTCATCGGGGTTTTGAAAAAAAGCAAATGCCATCATACACGGGCATACCCACAACAGCGCAAACAATATATTCCTCATGAAAAGACAGTTTTTCCGAATCCCCAAAGTTAAGGTTTAAACATCAAATAACCTATAAAATCAAATAAAAAAGCTTCAGCCATAAAAATGACCGAAGCTTTACGATTACATTTACCTCATATTCAGTACATCTCCCTTCTTCAAACATACCGTCCAACATCCGTCGGCATCGACCGGCGCATCTGTTTTACGTCCGTTCAGCGTCAGGCGGTAAGATTTACCTTCTGGAATTTTGATTTTCAGGGTCTGATCCGCCGTTGCTTTCAATGCCACCGTTTGGAGCACTTCATTCTGCCATTCTGCATCAAGCTCTGCCCCTCCGCGAATACACAAACCTCGGAACGAACCGTTCTTCCACTGGTGCGGCAAGCAGGGCAAAATCTCCAAATAACCTTCTTGCTGCTGTACCAACATTTCCGCAATACCGGCAGCGCCTCCCGGATTTCCGTCAAACGCATAAATATCGTTCTCAGCCCCGGCAATTCCACCCGGCGACACCGTCATCAAATTGTCACGGGAAAGTTTTCCCTCCAATATCTTTACGCTCTCATAAGCCTTGTCTGCATCGCGCAAACGGGCATAAAAACAAATCATATTCGCCCAGCTCCACTCCGTGTCTTCCCAACCTTCGGCAGACAAACGCAGTTCCATCGTCTTTCGTGTCGCCTCTGCCAAATCCGGATTCTTGCCGGCTGTATATTGCGCAAAAGGATAAAAGCCTAACAGATGGGAAGTATGGCGATGGTTAGGGTTCGCAATTTCGTAATCTTCGGCCCATTCCTGTATGCCTCCGTCCCGTCCAATCTTATAAGGTGGAAGTTTGGCCATCACGGCACGTAAAGAATCGGCAAAAGCACGGTCCACGCCTAATATTTCCGATGAGCGGATACAATCCGAAAAGATTTCATAGACCAAAGTGCGGTCGCACGTGGGCATCATGGAAACCGCACAGTACTGTCCTTTATAATTAAACCCATTCTCGGGCGACACACTCGGGCCTGTCACCCAATACCCCGTATTAGGATCTTCCGTCATGAAATCGAGCAGGAATTCCGCATTCCCTTTCAACAAAGGATAAGCTTCCCTTGCAAGGAAATCCCTGTCTTGCGTATATTCGTACTGCGTCCACAGATGTGTGGCAATCCACGACGAAGCGGTAGGAAAAAGCCCCCACAGGATACAATTGGAAGGCGCTGTATATCCCCATACATTGGCAGTAGTGTGCACTGTCCACCCCTTGCAACCGTAAACGATCTCGGCCGTCTTCCGCCCATAACGAGCCAAATCGGCAATATAATCGAATAGCGGCCGATTACATTCCGCCAAGTTCCCCACATTGGACACCCAATAATTCTGCTGGGTATTCATATCCAAATGATAATCATTGGTCCAAGGCATCGTGCAGGCCTTATTGTCATTGAAGAATCCCTGCAAGGCGATGGGAAGGGGTGAATCCTCGCGCGAAGAGGCGATGGTCAGGTAACGCCCGTATTGGAAAAACAGCGCGTCCAAGGCCGGGTCGTCTTTTCCGGCCAAGGCATTTTTACGGCGGACATCAGTGGGCAACTTGGAAGCGTCTTCCCCTTCAAATTGCAGTTCCACCCTGCTGAACAATCGCGAATAATCAACTACATGATTGCGCTTCAACTCCTTATAGGATTTAGCGGCAGCGCGCTCAATACCTTCCTTGCATAAGGTTTCGTAGTCCGGGCTTTTATAGTCCGTACGCACATCCACCAACAACGTCACGGCGTCGGCATTCCTGACTTCAATCCGGCATCCATTGGCTTCCACCGTACCTTTTTCGGCCAACACCCGAATCCTACCTTCAAAATGCACTCCGCCCTTTCCGTGCATCGGGAAAAGGGCCTGCCCGTCAAACCGTAACAAACCGTATTCCGCCTTAACTTCCGCTTCACGCATCAAGTCGAGCGAAACCCCAAAAGTCAGGCTGCCTTTTTTATCTGCCGTAAGACGCACCACTAGCAATTTATCTGGATTGGAAGCAAAATATTCACGGGCATAATGCACACCGCCCACTTCGTAATCCACCCGGCAAACGGCATCCGTCAAGTCCAACGAACGACGGTAACCCTCCACTTCACCACGGGGGTAAGTGAAATCCAACCTCAAATCCCCGATGGGCAAATGCGTACCAAAAGAATGGGGTGTACCCACCAGATTGTCCCATGCGATATGGTTTCCCTCTATTATCTTTCCGGCAAAGAACAGCTTCCTCAACCCGTCCAACATTTCGTGCCCGAAGTACTTGTGCTGTTCCGGATCTTCCTCGCCAGACCACATCGTGGACTCATTCAAAGCCAAACGCTCCGTATGCGTGCCCCCATAAACCATGGCTCCCAAACGGCCATTGCCCAAAGGCAAAGCTTCCATCCATTGCGTAGCCGGACGGTCGTACCACAAAGACAGTCCATCACTTTTCCGGCCATCACCAACGGCCCATGAGGCCGAAGGCAAAAACAGCAATCCCCATAAAGCCACAAACCACACATGGGCTCCTAAAAAATACATTTTTCTCATAACGCAAATTCCTTATGTTATTGTTGATTATTGCACAAAGGTAACAATCCACGCTTATGGAAATCTGCGCTATTTCGTCACATACATGTATTTTCACTTCAATAGTACCTTGGTTTGCAAACTATTACGCAATATTACCATTTCATTCCATGCTCACCGCCGTACCGCTGCATGTCACCATCAGCATGCTGCCGCTTGCCCCCACCGTTTCATAATCCAAGTCGATTCCAATGACCGCGTTGGCACCCAACCGGGCCGCTTCCTCCCCCATCTCCCGCAAAGCCGTGTCTTTGGCCTTGCGCAAGACCTCTTCATACGAACCCGAACGCCCGCCGAAGAAATCCCGCAATCCGGCAAAAAGGTCGCGCACCGCGTTCGCGCCGATGATAGCCTCACCTGTCACCACACCGTGATACTTCGTAATATGCTTGCCCTCCACAAGGGCTGTAGTCGTCATCAACATAATATAGTGTATTTAAATTACCGCCTTCTTTTTCCACCTTTCGTCATCCAATGATCCACCGAATATTTACCCGGTCCGGCCATATACATCAGAATGAACACAACCAGATAGACAAAAGCCAATTCACCTCCCGTCATGCTTCCGCCATGGGCAAAGAAAAAAGCCACAGCCATCGTTACGATCATCGGAATCATACTCAAACGATACAAGAAACCGAACACGAAAGCTACTGAACAAAACAGTTCACCGAAAATGGCCAGCATCAGGGAATAACGGCTCCCGATTCCGAACGGGTCGGGGAAAGAAGCAGACATGGCGGCAAACCCTGTCAGTTTGGCATAACCATGGGTCATCAGTAAAGAGCCGAATAGCAGACGCATGGACAACAGGAAAAGGGAAAAGTTCGTTTGGTTCGCTTTACGCGGAAACAATAAAGTATTATATTTCATATTCATCATCATTTAATAGTAAAAAATACAAGATAAAGCTGCTGTAGATACAAAAAAACCTTGTCTGAAGCCAAATATACAAATAAGATTCGTCTTCCTGACCCTTTTTACATTTAATAACGACCTTACAACCGTTTTATCTGTATTTTTATCTGCCCAGGTCAGACCTGGATGCCATACACCTGCTTGACCTCATCCATCACGAAGGTGGACTCCATGGAACCGAGGCTTTCGATTGTCCCCAACACATTGAGAAGAAACTCCTGATAATACTTCATATCTGGCGCATGAATTTTGAGCAGGTAATCGTAACTGCCGGAGATGTTATAACACTCCGTCACTTCCGGTATTTCCCGGATAATGCCCGTGAACTCTTCCGCGATTTCTTTGTTCAACCGGCGCAACTTCACCCGGCAAAATACTAAAAAACCACGATTGAGCTTTTCGGCATCCAACACTGCGATATACTTCTTAATGTATCCTTGCGCCTCCAGTCTCTTCAAGCGTTCAAAAACAGGGGTCGTAGAAAGATGCACGCGTGCGGCCAGTTCTTTTGTCGTCAAACGGGCATTATCTTGCAAAGTACGCAGGATTTGCAAGTCGATATGATCTAAACTTTCCATAGAAAAAACGTCTATAAACAGAGCTGTAGCCCCCTTAAACAAGGCTGTATATTCTGTTTTTGAATACAAAAATAGATATTTTTTCCGTATTTCTTTCACTTCTTGTTTGATTATTCCAAAAACCATAACTTTGCCATCATCGAAACAAGAAACAGTCAAGAACTTAATAACAGAAACATCATGGACAGAACAAAACTACACTTCGAGACCCTGCAACTCCATGTAGGACAAGAGCAGGCGGACCCGGCCACGGATGCCCGTGCCGTACCGATTTACCAAACCGCCTCATACGTGTTCCACAATGCGGACGATGCAGCCGCACGCTTCGGCCTGCAAGCCCCCGGCAACATCTACGGACGGCTGACCAACAGCACGCAAGGAGTGTTCGAGGAACGCATGGCCGCCTTGGAAGGCGGAATAGCCGGACTGGCCGTAGCTTCGGGAGCGGCCGCCATCACTTACGCTTTCCAGAACATCACACATGCAGGCGACCACATCGTAGCCGCCAAAACCATTTACGGCGGCAGCTACAACCTCCTGGCCCACACCCTGCCGGCATACGGCGTCACCACTACATTCGTCGATCCTGAAAACCCCGGCAATTTCGAACAAGCCATACAGGAAAACACCAAAGCCGTATTCATCGAGACATTGGGAAACCCCAATTGCAACATCATAGACATTGATGCCGTGGCCGACATCGCACACCGCCACCGGATTCCGCTCATCATAGACAATACGTTCGGCACGCCTTACCTTATCCGTCCGATAGAGCATGGGGCAGACATCGTCGTACATTCGGCCACGAAGTTCATCGGCGGCCACGGCACTTCATTAGGAGGTGTCATCGTGGACTCCGGAAAATTCGACTGGAAAGCTTCCGGGAAATTCCCGCAACTCACCCAACCGGATGCCAGCTACCACGGCATTTGTTTCACCGACGCGGCAGGAGCGGCAGCCTACATCACCCGTATCCGCGCCACACTGTTGCGCGACACGGGAGCTACCATCAGCCCGTTCAATGCCTTCATCCTTCTTCAGGGGTTGGAAACCTTGTCCTTACGGGTGGAACGCCACGTGGAGAACACCCTGAAAATCCTGGATTTCCTCTCCACACACCCTAAGGTAAAGAAAGTCAACCATCCGGCATTGCCCGGACACCCCGACCATAAACTATATGAAACGTACTTCCCGAAAGGAGCCGGTTCCATCTTCACCTTCGAAATCAAGGGAGGACGTGAAGAAGCGTTCCGCTTCATCGACAGCCTGGAGATATTCTCTCTTTTGGCCAACGTGGCCGATGTCAAATCGCTGGTCATCCACCCGGCCAGTACCACCCACTCCCAACTCAATGAAACGGAACTGGCCGAGCAAGGCATCACGCAAGCCACGATACGTCTCTCCATCGGCACGGAACATATCGACGACTTGCTCTCTGACCTGACGCAGGCCTTCGCCCAAGTCTGAATACCTAAGAACCACGTAATACATATACATTCGACAAACGCAAAAAAGAAAAGATTATGGAAAAGGTTTATCATTCGCTGACCGAACTTATCGGGCGTACACCTTTATTGGAAATCAGCCACATAGAAAAGAAAGAACAACTGAAAGCCAGAGTTCTGGCCAAACTGGAAAGTTTCAATCCCGGAGGAAGCGTGAAAGACCGCGCAGCCTTCTATATGATAGAGGCGGCAGAAAAAGAAGGCCTGCTGCGTCCCGGTAGCCTCATCATAGAGCCTACTAGCGGAAACACGGGCATCGGACTGGCTTGGATTGCCTCAGTCAAAGGTTACCGGCTCACGCTCACCATGCCTGAAACCATGAGCCTCGAACGCCGCAATCTTCTGAAAGCATTAGGTGCCACACTGGTACTCACTCCGGGCAGCGAGGGCATGAAGGGAGCCATCCGCAAGGCCGAAGAACTGAAAGCTGCAAATCCCGGTGCTTTCATTCCGGGACAATTCGACAATCCGGCCAATCCGGAAGCACACGTACAAACCACAGCAGAGGAAATATGGAACGACACAGACGGTAAAGTGGACTTCTTCGTAGCCGGCGTAGGCACGGGAGGTACCATCAGCGGAACAGCTAAAGGATTGAAAAAGCACAATCCGTCCGTGCAAGCCATAGCCGTAGAACCGGACGCCTCGCCCGTTCTCTCCGGCGGTAGCCCCGGGCCTCATAAAATACAAGGAATAGGTGCCGGCTTCGCTCCGGTGAATTTCGACCGCCAACAGGTGGACGAAATCATCCGGGTCACAGACGAAGATGCCGTCCGTGCCTCCCGCATGTTGGCCAACCACGAGGGGGTACTCGCGGGCATCTCGTCCGGCGCTGCCCTGCACGCCGCCCTGCAAATCGCACGCCGCCCGGAGAATGAGGGCAAAACGATTGTCGTGCTGCTTCCCGACACGGGCGAACGCTACCTGTCTACCGTACTGTATGCCTTCGAAGACTTCCCGTTGTAAAGGGCCTCAACCTAAAATGTATGCTTTTCTGCTTACATCGCCTTATGGAACAGGCGTTTTCATAAATCACTCATAATTAACGATGTAAATAAGCAGAGCCATTCCAAAAATCAATTGCCGCAGATTCACAAATCATTCTGCGGCAATTGATTTTTCAATCTAAGCCAAACGATTTTCCGTTTGGCGCACAAAAATTTCACGCTCCCCGCCCGCAAAATTTTTCAATCGGAAATCCCGGGGCGACATTCCCGTATTCTTTTTAAAAAAACGTGTGAGGCACGACTGGTCCGTAAAATGAAGCCGCTCCGCGATTTCCGTAACGGACAAGTCCGGCTCGCTAAGCAATACCTTAATCTCTGCCACCAACTGCTCGTCTATCAACTGCTTGGGCGAACGTCCACCCATATAACGGACGGTAATCTGATGCAAATAACGTGGAGTGATGCAAAGCTTTTCTGAATAAAAAGCCACTTGGTGCTCCTGTGCGCCATGGTCGCGCACCAACTGCATGAACCTGTGGCAAATCGCCTGCTTACGGCTGTACTGCTTCGCGACCGACAGCTTTTCCTGTATGGTGTTGAACAGCCACATCAGCAACCCCTGCAGGAAATTATACTCTTGCTGCTGCCTGAACGGGGACACATTTCCGCAAAAAAGCATCTGAGCCATATCCATCCACAAATTGATCTGCACCCATGTGGCCTGGCTCCGCTCATCCTCCGTATGACGGTAACAAGGATGTTCGTGCGTGTAGTTCAGGTAAGGGGTATCTATGGGCAGGACGGCTTTCAGAAAAACTTCTTTGGGAAACATCAGCAAACGTACCGTAAAATCATCCGACGCATAAAGCACTTGTATCAGGCTTCCTGTAAGAAAAATAAGCTCGGTCTGCTCCCCCAAGGCATATTGCTGCACGCCGGTGGACACGACAGCCGTGCCACGGACGCAAATCAAATAAACCCCGCACACGAAATGGCTTGGTTTCGAGCGCAGAGAGGCCAGATTGGTTTCCTCATAGTGGATGGATGAAGTGTCGGAAGGTAAGAATACGGCCATGGTTTTATTCCTTTTTAGACCGCAAATATACAAAAAATCAATCCCTCTGCCGTATATTATTCCGATAATGAAATGTTTTGTACACGTTACGACAAACGAAAACAGTTCCGATTGAAGTACTTTTGCACCGGAAAAAACAAAGCATTTGGAAACAATGGGAAGCAAACGGAACTCAAAAACATTCATCCTGTTATTCTTGGGCCTCTTGAGTGCCTTCGGACCGTTCGTGATGGACATGTATCTGCCCACTTTGCCTGCCATGTCGGTCTACTTCCGCACCACATCTTCCATGGTGCAACTTGGACTGACGACCAGCATGGCCGGACTTGCCGCAGGCCAACTGTTTTTCGGCCCGTTGAGTGACAAATACGGCCGACGTCCCGTATTGTTAGTCGCACTCATGCTTTTCCTGTTATCCACAGCCGGTTGCATTTTTTCCGAAAACATCCTGCAATTCATCGCCTTACGATTCTTGCAAGGCGTATCCGGGGCGGGCGGTGTCGTCCTCTCCCGTTCCATCGCAGCCGACAAATATTCTGCCCGCGAACTGGCCGGTGTATTGGCCGTCATAGGAGGCATAAACGGAGTAGCCACTGTAGCAGCACCCATAGCCGGAGGCTTCTTGGCCGATGCAAGCGGATGGCAAGGCATCTTCTGGAGTCTCTTTTTATTGGGAACGATTCTACTGGCAGGCAGTTTCCGCATGGAGGAATCGCATCCGGCCGGACAGCGTGCCTCCGTCCGGTGGAACGACATCCTCCGCAACTTCGGCCTCGTATTACGCAACCGGCAATATTTGGCCTACACTTTACAATACGGATTTACGATGGGAGTACTCTTCGTGAATATCGCATCGGCTCCTTTCATCATGCAGGAACATTACGGCCTTTCCGCCATGCAATTCAGCCTGTGCTTCGGGGCAAATGCCATAGCCATGGCCGTTGCATCGGCCGTTGCGGTCAAATTGCCCACGATGAAAGACGCATTGCACATCGGCAGCAATGGCATGTTGTGGCTGTCTTTCGCATGGTTGGCAGCCTTGTCGCAAGGATGCAGCTTTTGGATATACGAGACATTGGTATTCGCCCTCCTCTCCATGGCAGGCATCACCTTTACCGCTTCCAACACGTTGGCCATGGAATGCGAAAGAGAAAATGCTGGCGTGGCTTCGGCGCTTCTCGGCACTGCCGGTTTTGCCGTAGGCGGCATCATGTCTCCCTTGGTAGGATTGGGGAACATCCTCTTTTCTACCGGCACACTGTTCATCTTCAGCTCGTTCCTTGCCCTCTTGTGTACACACTATGCCTTGTCGTCGCAAGGTTTCATCCGTAGCCATATCTTAGAGGAACTCCGGCAAGCTGCGAAAAAGATATCCACCCTCCCACGGCAAAACTCCAAATGACCACCCTACGGCCCGTAACGGTCAATGACTTTCCCTGAAGAATTTCAAGAAAAACAAGATTTGATAATCGATGGAATTGTTCCAATATTCACCCGTATGCGCTCCGGGGCGCACAATAAAGTCGTGCATGACACCTCGTTCCAACAACTTTTGATGGAAGGCTTGGTTGACTTCAAAGAAGAAATCATCATAGCCGCAATCAAAAATAATCCGTAGGGCACCATCCTTGAGTTTGCCTGTTTGGTTGATGACGGTATAATCGTCCCAATCGCACACCCCGGCATCTTTTGCCCCGATTTGTGCCTTCATGTCCCAGTTGTCCGGAAAAGGCCGAATGTCCAACCCGCCGCTCGTACTGCCCGCCGCTCCGAAAACGTCCTGATGGCGTATGGCCAACCATAGGGCACCATGGCCTCCCATGCTCAATCCGGTAATGGCCCGCTTCTCGCGAGAAGGCAGCGTACGGTAATGCCCGTCCACGTAAGACACCAACTCCCGGCTGACGAACGTCTCAAACTGGGAATCTTCATTGAGCGGACTATCCCAATACCAACTGTTTTCTCCATCCGGACACACGAAAATCAGATTCTCACGGTCGGCATAGTCTTTGAGTTCCGGTTTCAAGCCGGGCCATGTGGTTTCGTTTCCGCCATAACCATGCAACAGATAAACCACAGCCGCTCCCCTGCCTTCTGTCTTTTCGGGAGAAATCACTATGGTACGCACCGCACGTCCCATCTTCCGGCTGTGCACCTCCACCGTATCCACTTTCGCAGCACGGACAGCCACCGCCGACCAGCAAAGCAAACTTGCCAAACAGCAAAACACTCTCTTTTTCATTTCGTATCTATTTATGGGGTTAAAGTTCGATGACATAAGACTGCATCGTACGCAAATCTATCGTCCACAAGCGGCCGTCTAGCACGTCGCCGTAACCGCAAACCAACTTCATCACTTCGTGAGCCTGCACACTGCCTACTATCGCCGGGGTCATGCCCACAACGCCTTTAAAAGCCGGAGGCAACCGGTACGCCGCCTCTTCGTCCGGATACAAATCCCGATAGCTTTTCGATTCCGCAGTACGACAGAAGACGGACACCTGGCCACAGAACCCTTCGATGGCACCGTAAACGTATGGCTTGCCTTGCGCCCTGCAAATATCGTTCAAAAGATAACGGGTCGGATAATTGTCACAGGCATCCACCACAATGTCATAGCCTTGAACCATACCGGCGGCATTATCCGGTGTCAGACGACAAGCGTACGGCTTCACGTCCACATCGCTGTTCAATGCACGCAACCGACGGGCAGCCAACACCACCTTGGGCAGCCCCACTTCCGCCTCCGCATAAAGAACCTGGCGGTGCAAATTGGTAGTACTCACCTCGTCATCATCCACCAACCCGATGTGCCCTATTCCGGCACCGGCCAGATAGAGCGAGACGGGAGAGCCTAACCCGCCCGTCCCGACAACCAACACCCGCGCCGCACGCAAGCGTTCCTGCCCTCCGGTACGGATTTCCGGCAACATGGTCTGACGCTCGTACCGCCCGAACTTTTTATCCTCCATCCCGGACATGGTCAGCATTTTACATAAGATTGCAAATCGAAACTGGCATCCCAATCCTTCCATACCGGTTCACGACCGGCCTTTCTCAATGCCTTCTCCACCTCCACGGCCGTGCGTTCGTCGCTCACATGGAACTGCTCCAACGCCTGCGGATAGGTATAATATCCTCCCGGTTCCGTCTTGCTTTCCGCACTCATCGTGGTCACACCCAACGTGGCCATGTGGTCACGGATGGCCGCCGGTTCGCGTGTGGAATAGGATATGTCCACATCGTGGTCGAAAATACGCATGGCAAAAGTGACTTGGGCCAGTTCACGGTCGCTCATGACGACATTCGGTTGGAAGCCCCCGTTCTCGGAGGGCCGCATACGGGGGAAGTTCACACTGTATTTCGTCCGCCAATAATGCTTCTGCAAATAACGTAAATGGTAAGCCATCATCGTAATGTCCGTGCGCCATTCTTTCTCCAGTCCGATGAGTACCCCCATCCCGATGGAATGCACCCCGGCTTGCCCCATGCGGTCGAAACCGTTGACACGCCACTCGAATTTCGACTTCATGCCCCGAGGATGGTAGATGTTATAGTTTGCCTTGTGGTACGTTTCCTGGAAGCAAATGACTCCGTTCATCCCGTGTGCCTTCAGTTCTTCATACTCTTCGGCCTTGAGCGGCATCACTTCTATCTTCAGGTTACTGAAGTAGGGTTTGGCCAAATCCAAGGCACGCGCCAGATAAGGCACGCCCGCCTTGGCCGGATTCTCTCCCGTCACGATCAAGAGGTTCTCGAAAGGCGCCAACTTCTTGATGGCTTTGTATTCGTTCTCTATCTCCTCCTCCGTCAGAATGGTGCGGCGCATCGGGTTGCTGATATGGAAACCGCAATACACGCAGGAGTTGGTGCAGGAGTTGGTGATATACAAAGGTATGAACATGGACATGGTCTTACCGAAACGCTCTTCGGTATATTTACGGCTCAACCGCGCCATCGTCTCCAAATAGGGGGCGGCTGCCGGAGATACCAAAGCCATAAAGTCGTCCACGTCACAACGTTCTTTCGAGAGGGCACGGCGCACGTCGGCTTCCGTCTTGGCATTGATCCGCGCAGTGGTTTCCTCCCATGAAATCTTTTCCAATTCGTCCGAAAACATATCTTCTTCCCATTTAGTCGTTCAAAAATGCCGTCAGGGGCGAACTGGCCTCTGCCACGAAATTATCGGCCTGTAATCCTAATCCGGCTTCGTAGGCCATACGTCCGGCTTCCACAGCCTGCTTGAAAGCCACGGCCATCGCCACCGGGTCGCCAGCCACGGCTATGGCCGTATTCACCAAGCAAGCTGAGGCACCCATTTCCATGGCCTCGGCAGCATGACTGGGTGCCCCGATACCGGCATCCACGACAACCGGCACGTTGGCCTGCTCGATGATGATGCGCAGGAAATCACGGGTCTGCAATCCCTTGTTTGTCCCAATGGGTGCTCCCAAAGGCATGACTGTAGCCGCTCCGGCTTCTTCCAGATGTTTGCAAAGCGTAGGGTCGGCCTGACAATAAGGCAATACGACAAAACCTAACTTGACCAACTGCTCCGTAGCCTTCAGGGTCTCTGTGGAATCGGGCAACAAATAACGCGGATCGGGATGAATTTCCAACTTCAACCAATTCGTGCCGAATGCCTCGCGTGCCATCTGGGCTGCGAACACGGCTTCTTCGGCATTCCGGACACCCGACGTGTTCGGCAATAATTGTATCTCGGGACGCACGATATGCTTCAGCATGTCATCCTCCTTATCTTCCAGTTCGATACGCTTCATGGCTACCGTCACCATTTCCGTTCCGGAAGCCATGATGGAACGGGCCATCAGGTCGTTGGAATCAAACTTACCTGTACCTAAAAACAAACGGGAAGCAAACTCCCGTCCTGCTATGACTAATTTTTCCATTGTCCTATGCTATGATATTAAATTAAAATTCTTGAACACCAGTGTCCTACAAATACCAACCGGACGCTACCCTCCGCATGCCGCTTTGATAACGACAATGCTCACCCCCTCGGTCAACACATAATCGGCCCACTGGGTACGGGGCACCAAACGGTTCTCCACGGCCACAGCCACCCCCTGAAACGGAAGCGATAGTTCTTCCATCAATGCAGAAATCGAAACGGCAACCGTTTCCACTTCTTTGTTATTCACCAAAATTTTCATTTCATCTACTTTTAATGATTTCTGAAAAAGCAAGTACAAAGAAGCACCACAAACGGCAATATGGAAAGATAATGGAAATCCAATCCCTACGGCAGTACGAACTGCATCAGGTTCGAGGGTATAATCTCAGCCCCTGTCCGGGCACCCCTTTGTCTTTACTCGGACAAAGATACGTAAAAAAGGGAAATGACGTAACACTCCACTATCATTTTATAACAAAAAGAAAACAAAAATCGTTCCCCGACACAATCGAGAAACGATTTCCTTATATGTGGCATATAAATACTACCCACGAATCATAACCGCTGTCCTAACTTATCGTCAATGAACAGCAAAGCGGCCTTGTCGGCTTTACGGATCTTTTCCAAAATACCTTGCGCCGTAGATTCCTCTTCCACTTGCTCACGCACGTATCCCCACAAGAAATCCTGAGAAGCCATATCCTTTTCTTCGGAAGCCACTTTCACCACGTTTTCAATTAACTTGGATACCTGACATTCATGCTCGTACACATTTTCAAAAACGCCTAATACACCGTCCCATTCCTGTGGGACCACATCAATCTTATCTACCTTGGCCACTCCACCACGTTTGATGACGTAATTCGCCATGTCGTAAGCATGCTCCAATTCTTCCTGAGACTGTTTCTTCATCCATGCGGCACAACCGTCGTAACCTTCCCTCTGCAAATAGAAGGACATGGATAAATACAAGTTAGCCGACCACATCTCGGCCACGATTTGTTCGTTAATAGCTTTCTGCAATTTGTCTGAAATCATATTCGTATATATTAAAAATTAAACAACTTCACTTTATTATAGTAAACTACAACTACAGTGCCAGAACACCCGATTTCATCATCATGTCAGCTATTTATTCTTAATTTTACGGATTGTTATAGAGAATCACGATGAATAAGGTTGAGAAACTCCTCCCGGGTTTTAGCCTGATTAAACGCTCCTGTAAAATCACTGGTCGTAGTCACCGAATTTTGCTTTTCCACTCCACGCATCTGCATACACATGTGCCGAGCTTCCACTACGACCATCACGCCCAACGGGTTCAACGCTTCTTGTATGCAATCCCGAATCTGGAGCGTCATCCTTTCCTGTACCTGAAGACGATGGGAAAAGCTGTCCACCACACGGGCAATCTTGCTCAACCCCGTAATGTATCCATTGGGTATATAAGCCACATGCGCTTTCCCGTAAAAAGGCAGCATGTGATGTTCGCACAAAGAGAAGAAATCTATGTCTTTCACTATCACCATGTGACGGTAGTCTTCCTTGAACTTGGCCGAATTCAGAATCTCTTTCGGATCTTCGGCATATCCCCGCGTCAACGTCTGCATCGCCTTGGCCACCCTATAAGGCGTCTTTTGCAATCCTTCACGTTCGGTATCTTCACCCAACAAAGCCAGAACAGCCTTATAGTGGGTTTCTAATTCCCGTTGTACCGTTTCGTTATAAACCTGACATTCCATCTGTTCAATAAGGTATTTGAATTACAGATTTTACAATCAATGCCTCATCGAATTGCTTGGTTGCACGCAATTCGTGCAAAGCCTGATTGGCCTCCTCGTACGTTCTGAAATCACCCACCCTGCAAATCCAACGCGGACTCTGGAAATGGGTATAAGTAGCCATGTCGCTGAAGTAACTCTTCACTTTTCCGGCCATCCGTTGCGCCTCCTGGCGGGCTGTCCTGGAGTTCCCCCCCGCATAAACCTGAATCCGGTAGCCGTTGGCTTTCATTTTCCGTACGGGCTTGTGGCCTACAGATGAATTACCATTCTCCGTTATCGACTGGGATATACGTCCGGAAGCCGCAAGTGAAGTGGAATTTTCATTCCCCGCCCCTGTGCCATTTACCATCCGGGTAATCTCGGCATCCTGAATCACACGTACCGTCCCCTGCCCGTCCACAGGCTTCACCAACTTGTCCACAAACTTCTGTTGCGCTGAAACCTGAAGCCAACTTACGGCACACCAAAACAACGATAGGAAGAATCTTTTCATCATATAGCCTTTTGAATATAAAACCATAAAAGAGAGCCATTCCGAGACACAAAGGCGACCTCGGAATGACTCCGTTTTTCTACTCTGATTAAGCTTTCCAAGCATCAATGATACCCTTGAAGTCTGCACACTTCAAAGCAGCACCACCAATCAAACCACCGTCCACATCGGGCTTTGCAAAAATCTCTTTTGCGTTCGAAGGCTTGCAGCTTCCACCATAAAGGATAGAAACATTCTCGGCAGCCTCAACGCCGAACTTCTCGGCAATAGTCGTACGAATGAAAGCATGCATCTCTTCCGCCTGTTCAGCCGTAGCCGTCTTTCCCGTGCCGATAGCCCATACCGGTTCGTAGGCCAAAATGATGTTGGAGAACTGTTCTGCCGTCAAATCGAACAAAGAACCGGCCAACTGAGCCTTCACCACTTCGTTCTGCTTGTCTGCCTCGCGCTCTTCCAGTACCTCGCCGATACAGAAAATGACTTTCAAACCATTGGCCAAAGCCAAGTTTACTTTCTCTTTCAGGATTTCAGCTGTCTCGCCATAGTAAGCACGACGCTCCGAATGGCCTAAGATGACATACTGCGCACCGGTAGATTTTACCATCTCGGCAGACACTTCGCCAGTGTATGCACCTTTTTCCTTGTCTGCACAATTCTCTGCACCCAAGCCGATAGTCTGGGCATCCAATACTGCGGCTACGGAAGCTAAGTGAATAAACGGTGTACAGATGACCACGTCACAATTTGGTTTGTCGGCAGCCAAAGCCGCATTCAACTCAGTAGCCAAAGCTACACCTTCCTGCAAATTCAGGTTCATCTTCCAGTTACCTGCTACAATTTTCTTTCTCATTTCTTTTCTTTTTAAAAGGTTGATAATTCTATTTTTATGTTTCATTCGCCTATACATCTTGCTTCCTATCCATATCCGGTCGGCAAACACCAACACAAACAGGGGGACAAGGAACCATAGGACGACACGCAGCGTCGTCATCATCCGCGATGCCGACTGCAAACGCCCCAATTCACTATCTTCCAACGGCATATTCAGGTCCTCTTCTTTCGGAAGGTTGTTACAACTCCATTTGTTATACACCGTACCATCTTTCAACAACACCAACCCGGGATTGGAGCGCACGATGGTTTTCAAAGTGATTTCATCCGTCATGCCAAAAGGATAATCCGCCCCCGTCAAATCCTGCCATCGCCCAATCATGCCATCACCGGATGCCGTCAGACAATAAAAGGCATAACCATGTTCGCCGCAATAATCATAGAGTTCATTGATACGGTCTATATTGCTGTCGTCCGCAAACTCCAGATAAGGAGAGATTAATAAGAAAGTATATCCTTTGTCCGACAAAACCTGCTCCGTGATATCCTCACCATCAGGCCACGTCATAATCGAAAAATCATGTACGGGGGGCACATATCCTTCTTTCACCAACACCGTCCGGCTATCCACAAAATGCCAGGCCGTATCCTCGGGATAATCTTCCGTAGTGAATTCTTTCTTTACTCCATCCTTTTCAAGTACGAATGTCGTAAGATACTCCGGCTCCTCCTCTCCTTCCGGAACCACCATCGCTTGGGGCAGGTTTACTCCGATATGATAAGGACGGAAATCGAAAACCGGAAGATAATAGATACAGAAACCCGCCAGAACAAAGGCAAAAAAGATAGAATAGAGGGAAATCATCCACTGGTTGCGTTCGGAAACAAAGCGCACCATCAACCGACGGTAACGAAAAACGAGCACGGATAAGCCCAACAGCACGACATTCTTGCCGAACGTCTCCCAGTTCGTCAACGACACGGCATCTCCGAAACATCCGCAGTCTGATACGGGATTGGCCAAAGCCAGATAAAGCGTCAGAGGTGTCATCACACTCATGAACAACAAAAAAAGCCAGGAAGTCGTACGTCGACGTATGCCAAAGAATAGATATATCCCTATACAAAATTCAAATACAGCCAAAAGGACCGCCAACCAGAGCGGCAAAAAACCGGGAATCCATTCCGACCAACCGAATGCCTGAAAATAGTCGTCGAATTTATATTGGGTACCACGCGGGTCAACCACTTTCACCAATCCAGAGAAGACGAAAGTCACAGCCAACAACAAACGGCTGACATTCACGGCAACCCAACGTAATTTATATCCCAACCTATTCACCGAACGTCAATTTTATCAGCCCGAATACGGCATAATTCATCATGTCCATGTAGTTGGCATCCACTCCCTCCGACACCAAAGTCTGCCCCGCCAAAGCCTCAATCTGCTTGGTCCGGTAAAGCTTCATCAGGATAAGGTCTGTATAAGAACTGATGCGCATGCCGCGCCAGGCCTCATCGTAATCGTGGTTTTTCTTCAACATCAAAGCGAGTGAAAGCCCCGCATATTTGTCATAATATTCCAAAGCACATTCAGCTGCCATATCTTCCGCATCGGCATAGCCTAACTCCAACTGTATCAGGCCGACAATACTGTAATTCACGATAGCCATGAACTCCGGACGGATGCCCTCACCGACCAACGAGACCCCTTTCACTTCCAAACTACGGATACGATTGGCCTTGATAAATATCTGATCCGTCACCGAAGCAGGACGCATGATACGCCACGCCGCACCGTAATCATGCAACTTTTTGGCGAACAGCTCCCGACACTCCTTCATTATTTGCTCAAATTGTCCTTGTGTATCCATATTTTACCGTTTAGGCATACCACAACATGCAATGTGCAAAGGTAGTACAAATCATCGAATAAAACAAAAAGAGACCGTAGAATACGCAAACGCGAACGGCCTTTTCATGTTCTTTCACCATAACACAGTGTACATCAAGTATTTCCTAAAAAGCAAGAATGCTAACGGTGAAAACAAGGTGAAAGTTACCGGATAAGAAAGTTCACCATAAATAACTGAAACAGAAGAGGTCTGAAGGATGCGAACCTATCCCTGCATTTTTCATATTGTAAGCAGAGTGAAAACAACGAACGCCCTACAGTCCTCGACACCTCACGCAGCTCATGACGAAAAAATCATTTGGCGCAGGATGAAATCATTCTCAGCAGAACAAAAAATCGTTCTCAGGAGATTAAAACCCGTTTACTTCAACCGTCCTCACCCCCAAATAAACAGCAAAAGAGAGATGTCCCGACCTTACGGAGCACCTCTTCCTTGCTTATTAAATCTAATGCTTATGAATACTTAAGTATTTGTCCCGGACGGAGTACCGTAGTCCGGGTTATTCCGTTCAACTTACATAACTTAGCAACCGTCGTCCCACATTTTGAAGCAATAACCGAAAGGTTCTCACCCGATTTCACACGGTGCACTTTAGAACGGGGCCTCGCAGTGGGTTTGGGCCGGACATTTGTCTCGTTCTTTGCCAATTCAGACTTTCCTTTATTG
This sequence comes from Paraprevotella sp., assembly GCF_986071375.1. Taxonomy (NCBI): domain Bacteria; kingdom Pseudomonadati; phylum Bacteroidota; class Bacteroidia; order Bacteroidales; family Prevotellaceae; genus Paraprevotella; species Paraprevotella sp. The sequence continues at coordinate 28,036 of NZ_CFQRNQ010000027.1, forward strand.
GAACGGAAGATGTAATAATCCCCCGTCACGTCCTGAGCCACGAAATCAAACATTTCAGCCGGGTTGATGGCTTGCCCCAAGAAACGTGTTTCAAAATGCAAATGAGAACCGGTAGAACGTCCCGTATTTCCTCCCAAGCCAATAGGTTCTCCTGCTTTCACAATTTGGTTTTCCTTCACAAGGTGTTTGGACAAATGGCCGTATATCGTTTCCAAACCATTAGGGTGGCGGATAACAATATAATTCCCGTATCCTCTTCTTTCGTAATCCACGATACGCACTTTTCCGCTAAACGCCGAACGTATGGTATCCCCGATGTACACCTTGATGTCCAACCCTTTATGCTGACGACGGAAACTTGCACGATAACCGTAATTAGAAGTAATTCTCGTGCTCGGCGTCGGCATGCAGAAATGCCGCAAGTCTATCTTGTATTCTTCCGGCAATTCTACATCATAACGATGGGCATATTGGTTGTTCCAATCGGGATAAAGACCAAACGCGGGATTTTCAAGCTGTTCGTCACCTACCAAACGCTGTAAAGCGACAGAATCTATGGCTCTCATCTTTTTGTCTATAGGTGCCTGGCGAGCCAACAAATCTTGCCCTGATACCGGCAAACTAAGCACGGCCAAAACCACTACAGCTCCTGTCTTAAGTCTTTTGAAATTGAAAAACATTTAATTATTAATATTATAAAGTTCGCTTATCTTCTCTTATTATAATTCATCTAAGGCATACAAATAACCCAAGTTGGAAGATTCGTACTCAAAAATCTCCTCCGGCTTGAAGAAACGCGCCAATTCTATTTTCGCATTCTCCAATGAATCGGACGTGTGGACGATATTTTGTTGGTTACTCATACAATAGTCACCACGAATAGTGCCCGGAAGGGCATTCCTGCCATTTGTAGCCCCTGCCATCGCCCGTACTACGTTTACGGCCTCAATACCTTCGAAGCAGCATGCAATCACGGGAGTCGACATCATGGAATCCTTTAAAATCTGAAAGAATGACTTCTCGCGCAAATGAGCATAATGTTCGTTCAATATCGCATCTGTCAATTGCATCATTTTCATTCCGGCCAACCTCAATCCTCTCTTCTCGAAACGGTTGATAACTTCTCCTACAAGCCCCCTCTGTAATGTACAAGGTTTTAACAAGACCAAGGTTTTCTCCATGAATACAGACTTTTTGAATTAAACATATTTAATTAGCGTATTCTAAACACTAACGGCGACAAAGATAATCTTTCCATAACAAAAGCCCAAGAAAATTAACAGTATTTTTCCTCCAAAGATCATTTTTTCAAGAAATCACCCCCCAATTCACAGTCTTATTCCTTAATTTATTTAACTGTCTCCATAGAATATCATTCTTTGAAGCTGCGCAATGCGGATCATCGTCCAACACTTTTTCGGCCGTCTCCCGCGCCAACTGCAACACCTGTCCGTCACGTGCCAGATTGGCCAACCTCAACGTAAACGAAACCCCGCTTTGCTGCGTGCCTTCCAAATCGCCCGGACCGCGCAACTTCAAATCCGCCTCGGCTATTTCAAACCCGTCGTTCGTCTCCGTCATGATTTGAATACGTTTGCGTGTATCCGCCGAAAGCTGATATTGGGTGACCAAAATGCAATAGGACTGGTCGGCTCCACGTCCCACCCGTCCACGCAACTGATGCAACTGCGCCAGTCCGAAACGTTCGGCATTCTCTATCACCATGACCGAAGCGTTCGGTACGTTCACTCCGACCTCAATCACAGTAGTCGCCACCAGTATCTGGGTCTTCCCTGAAATGAAATCTTGCATCTCGGCCTCCTTCTCTGCAACTTTCATTTTACCATGCACCCGGCTTATCTTATATTCCGGCAAATCGCGGCACAACTGCTCATACCCCTCTTCAAGGTTCTTGATGTCCATCTTCTCGCTTTCCTTAATCAACGGGTATACCACGTATGCCTGCCGGCCTTCGTTCAACTGCGAACGCAGCCCCCTGTACAGGCTCTCCCGCCGGTTGTCAAACTGATGAACCGTCTGAATCGGCTTGCGCCCGGGAGGCAGCTCGTCGATAACCGACACGTCGAGGTCGCCATACAAGGTCATGGCCAAGGTACGGGGTATCGGAGTGGCCGTCATCACCAACACATGAGGAGGATTGCTATTTTTAGTCCACAAACGGGCGCGCTGAGCCACACCGAAACGATGCTGCTCGTCTATCACGACCATGCCCAAAGACTTAAAAAGCACCGTGTCTTCCAACACGGCATGCGTCCCGACCAGAATCCGTACCTCACCGTCTTTCAATCCGTCCAAAACAGCCTGTCGCCGCTTTCCTTTCACCGTCCCTGTCAGCAGTTCCACCCTAACGGGCATCCCGGACAACAAGTTCTGGAAAGTCACATAATGCTGCTCCGCCAGAATCTCGGTAGGTGCCATGATACAAGCCTGAAAACCATTGTCCAAAGCAATCAAGATACTCATCAAGGCCACCAGTGTCTTCCCGCTGCCTACGTCGCCTTGCAACAAACGGTTCATTTGCCGGCCGCTCCCCATGTCCTGACGAATCTCACGAATGACTCTTTTTTGCGCCCCGGTCAGCTCAAACGGCAGATTCTTTTCATAAAACGTATGAAACAACTCGCCTACACGGGCAAACACATAACCACGATATTTCTGCCGACGCTCACGCGCATACTTTATTATATTCAATTGAATATAGAAAAGTTCTTCGAACTTCAAACGGAATTGTGCCTTCCGCAAATCTTCCGCAGAAGTCGGATAATGCACATGGCGAAGTGCTTCATCCAAAGACACCAGATTCAACGCGCTTACTAAATAAGGCGGCAAGGTTTCCGGGATTTCGGCATCCAAACGTTCAAACAAAGTCGCCGTGAAATGTTCTATAGAACGGGAATTCAGTCCGGCCCGTTTCATTTTGTCCGTAGTCGTGTAATAAGGCTGAAGCCCCATTGTGTTCAAACGCAATTCATCGGCCTTGTCCACATCAGGATGAGCGATGTTGATTCGCCCGTTGAAAACACTCGGCCGCCCGAACACGATATAATCCGTCCGCGTCTTATAGGCTGACAAAATATATTTTATGCCATTGAACCAAATCAAGTCCACAACTCCCTGCCCATCGGTAAAATGAGCCACCAAACGCCGTTTCCGCCCCTCTCCCTCCGTATCAAAGCTCAATATCTGACCGCGAATCTGCACGTAAGGCATATCGGCCGTCAACTCATGGATATAATAAAGCCGCGTACGGTCTATATGCTTATAAGGAAAGGTGTACAACAAATCATGCAAAGTACGGATTTGCAACTCATCTCCGAGCAGTTTGGCACGCTGCGGCCCCACTCCCGGCAGGAACTTGATGTCTTGGCGATCAAGGTCTATCATCGGTCAATCAGATAAAAGAGCTTCGGCTACCTTTAAATCGAAAGGTGTGGTTATCTTTATATTCTCACGGTTGCCCGGCACCAACTTCACCTGTACCCCCATAGCTTCCACCACAGAAGCATCGTCGGTGAAAAACGGACGGTATTCTTGCCGGTAAGCGGTTTTCAGCACATCGGCCCGAAAAGCCTGCGGGGTCTGCACCAAACGATATTGTGCACGGTCTACGGTTATACTGTCTCCCTCCGCCCCGTTGGATTCCAGACAACGCAGTGTCTCCACGACTTCGACAACAGGTATGGCAGCACGTTCCCGGAAAGCAGATTCATAACATGCCGCAATGACTTCACGAGACACAAAAGGACGTACGCCATCGTGCACGGACACCAAAGCATCCGTTTCCCCATCCGGCACCTCTGCCAAACCGTTGGCCACAGAATGAAAGCGTGTCTCTCCTCCGTCGGCCAAATGATAAGGAATGCGGAAGTCATATTCACGACACAATTCATTCCAATAGCCCTGCTGTGCAACCGGCAATACCACAATCAGTTCCACACTTTCGTCATAGGCATGAAATACATCCAACGTCCGCATCAACACCGGTCGACCTTGGACCGGAATGAACTGCTTGGGAATTTCGCCCCCCATACGCAGTCCTTTCCCTCCGGCCACTACGATCGCATATTTCTTCATCGAGCCACTTCGTTGTACAACATTCCGTTTCTCACGGCTTCCGCCTTGTCTTGACCGGCCAGCTTGGCCACGATGGCATAACCGAATTCAAATACGGCAGCCGGCCCTTTTCCGGTAATGAACAAGCCGTCCTCCTCCACAAGACTGCCTGTATAAGAAGCCCCTTCCAAGTTCTCTTCAAATCCGGGATAGCAAGTCGCCTTCAGTCCTTCCAGCAATCCCATACGGCCGTAGACCAAAGGGGCCGCACAAATAGCCGCCAACGGTTTACCTGCCTTATACTGCTGCATGATACCTTCGGCCAAACCTTCGTGTCCGGCCAGATTGTATGAACCAGGCAGCCCGCCAGGCAATACCAACATGGCGGCCTTGGAAAAATCAACATCTTCTATCAACATATCGGCCTCAACACGGATGCCATGCGACCCGGTCACCATCTTGTCGCCCGTCACCGAAACGATACGGGTTTCCACTCCTGCACGGCGCAAAATATCTACCACAGCCAAAGCTTCCACTTCTTCCGAGCCTTCGGCAAAAAACAAATATACTGTTTCCATCCTTCTGTATTTAATAATGAATATTTATAAGTTAAATCAATTCTTCTCTTGCCACGCCATGCGTTGCACATCCGCTCCCGAAGGTGATTGGAAAACCCGCAAGTCGAACTCCGGAATCACTGCCAGGACATGGTCGAAGATATCGGCCTGGATTTCTTCATAAGGAATCCAGTCTTTCACCGTCGAAAAGAAATACAGTTCCACAGGAATTCCCCTGTCCGTCGGCTGCAAATGGCGGACCATGCAATGCAGTTCCTGATTGGTATAAGGCAAGCTCCGCAAGTATGCCGTCAAATAAGCCCGGAACACCCCTAAATTGGTCTGGCGGCGGCCATTGACCTTTACGGTATCATCGATGGAATGAGCCGCATTATAATCCTGCAAATCCTGTTCTTTCCTTTCTATATAGTCTTTCAGCAAACTTATCTTGCGAAAACGCTCCAACATCTCCGGCGTACAAAACTTCACACTGCTCATATCTATATTGACAGACCGTTTGATACGACGTCCGCCGCTTTCGCGCATCGCATTCCAATTCTGAAACGATTCACTGACTAAGACGTATGGCGGTACCGTGGTCACGGTGTTGTCCCAATTACGGACTTTCACGGTGTTCAGCGTCACTTCCGTCACGACCCCGTCGGCATCATATTTGGGCACTTTTATCCAATCTCCCACTTTCAGCATATCATTGGCCGACAACTGTACCCCACTGACGAACCCCATAATGGTATCTTTAAAAACCAACATCAAAACAGCAGCCGAAGCACCTAATCCAGCCAACAGCGAAACGGGATCCTTATCTATCAGCTCGCTGAGCATGATTATACCGCCCACGAACCATGCCACCACCTGAAGTGTCTGCAACAAACTCTTCAAAGGACGGTTCCGAAAGGCTTCCTTATCGCTATAGACACTATAAACAGCCCTTAAAAAAGCATGAATAAAACCCAAAAAAGAAAGAACAATAAATACAAAACTGATTCGTCGGACAAAATCAACCGTACTTCCATTCGTATCGGCAAAAACTACGGGTACAAAGCAATATATCACCACCGGCACCACCATACGGCTCAACCGTACCATCACCTTATGGTCGAATACCACATCGTCCCACGTAGCCTTGGTATGCTTCACCAAACGAGCCACAGCCTTCAGCAAGAAACAACGGCAAACCGCATCAGCCAGAAAAGCTACACCTACCAACAAGACCAACATGACTCCGTGCGTCAAGACACTAGCTACCGAAACCAATCCCCACGAAGCCAACACGCTTGTCAACCATCCTTGCAAGTCCATTTCCATCATTCCGACACGTCCGGATTTTCTATTTCAAACACTCCAGATAGCGCTTGACGGTCTCTTCCAACCCGAGATACAAAGCGTCACAAATCAGTGCGTGACCGATGCTTACTTCATCAATCCACCCTATCTGTTCATGCATGTATTTCAAGTTCTCCAAGCTCAAGTCATGACCGGCATTCAGCCCTAACCCCAAACCGCGAGCCGTCCGTGCTGCCTCCACGAAAGGACGGACAGCATCCTCCGGACTTCCTGCATAAGCCGAAGCGTACGGCTCCGTATAAAGTTCCACCCGGTCCGCCCCCGCTTTTGCCGCATATTCCACCATCTCCGCTTCGGCATTGACAAAAACGGAAGTACGAATCCCTTTTTCCTTAAATTCCCCTATGATCTCCGTCAGAAACGAAAGATTCTTTTTCGTGTCCCAACCCGTATTCGACGTAATCTGGTCGGGGGCATCGGGCACCAATGTTACCTGTGTGGGTCGTACTTTCAACACCAAATCATTGAACTTGTCCACCGGATTGCCTTCGATGTTGAACTCCGTGCGCAAAACGGCTTTCAGGTCATACACGTCCTGATAACGGATGTGACGCTCGTCGGGACGGGGATGCACCGTGATGCCCTGTGCCCCGAACTTTTCACAATCCAATGCCACCTGCACGACGTCCGGATTGTTGCCTCCCCGCGCATTACGCAGAGTAGCCACCTTATTAATGTTCACGCTTAATTTCGTCATTTCTCTTTCAATTATAATTTGTCACCAATAGGGCAAAGTTAGAAAAAAATACTATATTTGCGGCTCTATAACCGCAGTAAAAGTCTTAATTAATATTAGGAAAATGGCAGAAAGACTCAAATTCGCCCTGTTCGGCAACATCTATCAAGCTAAAAAGTCGGCTTCGGTCAAACAACTCATTTCCTTGTTGACCGCCCGTGGAGCCGAACTCTATATTGACACGGCTTTCTACACTTACCTTAAACAGGAACTTCATTTCGATGTCATCCCTACCGGACTAATATCAGACAGCGACTTTCAGGCTGACATCGCAGTCAGCATGGGAGGTGACGGTACTTTTCTGGCCGCAGCCAGCCGGGTGGGAAATAAAGACATACCTATATTAGGAATCAACATGGGGCGGCTCGGCTTCTTAGCCGACGTGTCTCCGGAAGAAATCAATGAATGCATCGACGACATCTACAACCACACATACAAAATTGACGAGCGTAGCGTCATCGAAGTAAAATACGAAGGTCCGGAACTCTCCGGATACCCATACGCCCTGAACGAAGTGGCCGTCCTGAAACGGGACAATTCCTCCATGATTTCCATCCGGGTGGAAGTGAATGGCGAATTTCTGGCCACTTATCAGGCTGACGGCCTCATCATCAACACGCCCACCGGTTCCACCGGTTATGCCTTGAGCGTAGGAGGCCCCATCATCGTGCCCCAATCCGGTACATTCTGCATTACACCCGTAGCCTCCCACAGCCTGAACGCACGCCCCATCACGCTCCGCGACCAAGTGGAACTTACCCTGTCGGTAGAATCCCGCAACCATAATTTCCTCGTGGCTATAGACGGACGCAGCGAAGCCTGCACCGAAGCCACACGCCTCATCCTTCGTCGAGCTCCTTATAATATAAAGGTATTGCAACGCAAGAACCATTCGTTTTACTCCACCTTACGTGAGAAACTCATGTGGGGTGCCGACCCAAGGGAAGAATCATGTTGAACGCCTTTCGCTCCTCTACGTCAACCTATTCCACCCTACGTTTGCTCCAATGGCTGTGGAATATCCTGCGACACCACCGACTGCAAACGGGACTGAACACCCTGCTCGGCTGTTCCACCGTATTGTTGGATTTCATGTTCATCGCTGCCACCAAATGGACCATCGACATCGCGACCTATAAAGCCCCCGGAAGTTTATCCATAGCCGCCGCACTACTCATCGGTATCCTGTTGTCACAGCTCTGCATCCATTTCGCTTCACGTTGGGTCAAGGCCATTTTGGGAGTCAAGGCACAAAACCACATGCAACGGTTCTATTTCGACCGTTTGCTCCACAGCGAGTGGAAAGACCGGAACCGACGCCACAGCGGTGACCTCCTGAACAGGCTGGAGCGAGATGTCACCGACGTGGTGAATGCCGTCACCGAAACGGCTCCTTCCATTATCGCCGTGTGCATACGGTTGGCAGGCGCGTTCTTATTCCTGTATTCCATGGATGCTTCATTGGCTTGTCTCACTGTGGCCATCATTCCGCTCTTCATGGTATTGAGCAAAGTGTATATGAAACGTATGCGCAAACTGACCCGCGAAATCAGGAATACGGACAGCCGTATCCAAAGCATACTGCAAGAAACGATACAGCACCAGATGGTTGTACAGACTTTGGAACAACAGCCCGTTATGGTACAACGGTTGGACAACATACAACAGGATTTACGTGGCCAAATCAAGACGCGCACCCGCTTTTCGTCCATCTCCTCGTCTTTCCTCAGTGCCGGATTCATGGGGTGTTACCTCGTAGCCTTTCTTTGGGGAGCCGCCCGGCTGCACGAAGGGACGATCACCTACGGCATGATGATAGCCTTTATCCAACTTGTAGGACAAATACAAGGACCGTTCCGGGACATGAGCCGTTTCATTCCTATTTTCGTCAATGCTTTTACAGCCGGCGAACGCCTCATGCAATTGGAAGAAATCCCCTTGGAAAAGTATCCCGAAGGAACCCGGATGGGTTCGCCCTCCGGCATACGCTTCCATCAGGTCTCATACGCATACGATAAGGGAAGCCGCCACATACTGCAAGATTTCACCTACGATTTCCCGCCGGGCAGCCATACGGCCGTGATAGGGGAAACCGGTGCAGGGAAAACGACTTTAATACGCCTGATGCTTTCCTTAATCCATCCCACAGCGGGAAAAATCATATTATACGACAACCATGGCAGGCAATCCGAATGCCATGCAGGTACCCGCTCCAACTTCACCTACGTCCCCCAGGGAAATACCCTCTTTAGCGGTACCATACGGGAAAACCTGTTGCTCGGCAATCCGTACGCCACAGATGAAGAAATGCAAACCGCACTCATCCACGCCTGTGCCGATTTCGTATTCCAACTACCCGAAGGTCTGGACAGCCGTTGCGGCGAACAAGGTACGGGATTAAGCGAAGGACAATCACAACGTATCGCCATCGCCCGCGCTTTACTGCGTCCGAGCGGTATTTTACTATTCGACGAGGCCACTTCCTCACTCGACACCGCAACCGAAAAACGGCTATGGCAAAATATCTGTAACCATTATGGCGATAAGACCCTGATTTTTGTCACTCACCGGATGAACATCATTACATCCGAAACGCGCGTATTGAAACTCAGCAAATAAAAAGGAAAAACTTTGGTCAGCCCATACAAAAACACTATCTTTGTCCCGTAACAGGTGTCCTGTCTGCCGACCGGCATTCCGGATGAAAAGGGAATCGGGTGGAAATCCCGGACAGTCCCGCTGCTGTAATTTCCAGAAAGCGTATCAAAAGGAAGACTCATACCACTGCCTCAAATCCATCACGAGGTCGGGAAGGTTTTTGATACGGGAATAAGTCAGAAAACCTGCCTGTTCAAACTGCGGCATCTCGCTTCGAGGGTTAGGCGATGATTCCACTCTGATTCTAAGAACCGTCTTTTCTATCACAAGGATCGGCTTATTTCGTCCGCAACATAACGGACGAATGTGGCACCTTTCAGAACATGACGCTTGGAAGATGCCTGTCACACGACAACGTTTATTTAACCCCCTCCAAAGGCCGAAGCGATTCGCCCTTGCGTCTGCCATGCTATCTGCTATCAATCCATTTTACCAGACGCAGAAATAAACGGAAACGATGGAGACAGACAGAAGAATTCACATTCAAAAAAATGACGTCCAGAAGAAAATCTCTTCAGGACGTCATTGATTTTATCTACCGGACATTCTTGGCTCAGTAGATTTTTAGTGGGGATAGCCATATAAATTTGCTATGCGGAAAAGGA
>NZ_CFQRNQ010000028.1:0-30031 GCF_986071375.1 Paraprevotella sp.
TGAAAAATCACTCGCCTGAGATTGATTTTCCGTTTGGCGCACAACGGTAGCAGCCCATTACCTGAAAGTGGGCTGAAAGATGGCACTTCCATCCTTCAGGATACTAATATGCTTTAAGCGAAAGGTTTACAGCATATCCTGAAAGATGGAAGATGTTTTTGTGAAACTCCTGTGTAAGGTAGATTATTTAAGAAGCTCCAATGCTTTTTTCACGAACGGATTCTCTTCGTACATGACGGCGAAGTATTCCGACATGTCCCAGATGTCCCGTGCAATCAAGGCTTTCATCTGAAGTTTCAGTTCCGGTAATGTCTTTTGAAGTTCTTCCTCGTCTTTGGGCTTCACACCGGCTTTTTCCCCTTCAGCAAGTACCAGGTCGATGAGTTCTTGGGGTGTTTCAAAACCAGTTTTGAATTTGTCGAATGAAGCGTATCCGCGCCGGATTTTCTTACGGTATTTATCAATAAACTTGAGGTCGGCGTTGACGATGGCACCTTTGGCCGTCAGTTCGCGATGGAATTTGGTGTAGCGTGCCGTATCCAACGGTATGAAATAGTCCGGCATGATACCTCCTCCTCCATAGACGGTACGGCCTTTGCGCAAAGTCTTATATTTTAAGGAGTCGGGGAAGTGGATGCTGTCTGCGTTGGTCAGTTCGCCATGGTTGTAACGTTCTATGACGTCCATGTTATACTTCATCTTGTCCCCCATGGTGTAGGGCTTTTGGATGCAGCGTCCGCTCGGTGTATAATAACGTGCCACGGTCAGTCGGATCATGGAGCCGTCGGGCAGGACGAAAGGCTTTTGTACCAGGCCTTTGCCAAACGTGCGGCGGCCCACCACCAAGCCGCGGTCCTGGTCTTGGATGGCTCCCGTGACGATTTCGGAGGCCGAGGCTGAATATTCATCCACCAATACGATGATTTTCCCCTCACGGAACAATCCCGGGCCTTGGGCGCGGAATTCTTTATAGGGCGTGCGCAATCCTTTGGTGTAGACAATCAAATCGTTCTTGGGCAGGAACTCACTGGCAATGCCCGTCGCGGCATCCATATATCCGCCGCCGTTCTGCTGCAAGTCCAGTATCAAGTCCTTCATGCCTTGGTCTTGCAAGTCCTTGATGGCTTTCTTCACTTCATCATGGCTCGTGCTACCGAAACTGGACAGGCGGATAAGCCCCACAGTGGGGGTTACCATGAAAGCCGCATCTACGGTAGATACAGGAATCTTGTCCCTCGTGACGATGAATTCCAATCGGTCTTTGATACCGTTCCGCACCACACCTAATTTTACTTTTGTATCTCTCGGGCCACGCAACCTGCGCATGATTTCCTCACGGCTCATCTTCACACCGGCAATGGCTGTGTCGTTCACGCTGACGATACGGTCGCCGGCCAGGATGCCCACCTTTTCCGACGGTCCTTTGGCCACGGGCTGAATGACGACAAGCGTGTCTTCCAACATGTTGAATTGTACGCCGATACCGTCGAAATTACCTTGCAACGGTTCGTTCATCTTCTTGGTTTCCTCGGCGTTGGTGTAAGAGGAGTGCGGATCCAGTTTGGAGAGCATCCCGTTGATGGCATCCTCCGTCAGTTTCACTTCGTCCACGCTGTCCACGTATAGGCTGCTGATGGCCAACTGGGCCATGGAGAGTTTACGCATGGACTGTTCCATTTCCGACATGTTTCCTTTCCGTTGCGCCGGAGCCGTCCACGGAAGGCAGAAGAGCAAGGCTGCCCAAAGAGTTTTTTTCATGATGTTTGTGCTGAATTGTTGTTTATTCATATTCGAGTCCCTCCGGGATATAAGGTGATATGTCCTTCCCGAAGTGCATAAGTTCCTTCACCATCGTGGAACTGATGAACGCCCATTCCGGTTCTGTGAACAAGATAATAGTCTCCACGCCTGTCAACCGGCGGTTCAGGTCGGCTATGTTCATTTCATATTCATAATCCTTGATGGAGCGTATGCCGCGCAGGATGAAGCGGGCGTGATGGCGGGCTGCGAAATCTACGGTCAGGTCCGAGTAGCCCTCCACCTGGATGCGTTCGTCCCCGGCAAAAAGTTTACGCAGGGCGGCAATGCGCTTTTCCGTACTTTGTTCCATGCGCTTGTATTCATTGATGCCCACGCCGATAATGATGCGGTCGAAGAGCGTAAGCCCCCGTCGTAGCAGAGATTCGTGTCCTTTGGTAAAAGGGTCGAAACTACCGGGGAATATGGCTATTTTTTCCATTGATGAATCTTTATATAGCGGTTTCTGCGGTTTCGTCTTCTTCCGCACGGTCTTCCTCGATGACCAGGTTGTTGATAATGAAGTTCTGTCGTTCCATGGTGTTCTTGCCCATGTAATATTCCAATAGCTCTTTCACTTGGTCGCTCTTATGCAACGACACTTGTTCCAGACGGATGTCCGGGCCGATGAAGTGCTTGAACTCGTCGGGAGAGATTTCCCCAAGCCCTTTGAAACGGGTGATTTCCGGGTCGGGACCTAAGGCTTCGATGGCCGCCACGCGCTCCTCGTCGGAATAACAATAGCGGGTGATGAAGTCCGATTTGGCAGCCTTGGCTTCTTCTTCCAGTTCCTTCAACTTTTGCTTGCCGATTTTGTTTTTGCGGTTGCGCACGCGGAAAAGGGGCGTCTGGAGAATATACACGTGTCCTTTCTTAATAAGTTCGGGGAAGAACTGTAGAAAGAAAGTAATCATCAACAGGCGGATGTGCATGCCGTCCACGTCGGCATCGGTAGCCACGATGACTTTGTTGTAGCGTAGCCCGTCTAGTCCGTCTTCGATGTTCAGGGCGGCTTGCAGGAGGTTGAACTCCTCGTTTTCGTACACCACTTTCTTTGTGAGACCGAAACAGTTCAACGGCTTGCCTCGCAGGCTGAACACCGCTTGGGTCGTCACGTCGCGGCTCTTGGTGATACTGCCGCTAGCCGAGTCGCCTTCGGTGATGAAGATGCTGCTATCCTCCTTCAGGTCGCCTTTGGCATCGTTCAGGTGGATGCGGCAGTCGCGCAGTTTGCGGTTGTGCAAGTTGGCCTTCTTGGCTCGTTCGCGTGCCAGCTTTGTCACGCCGGCGATGGCTTTGCGTTCCTTTTCGTTTTCGGTGATTTTTTGTATGATGATGTCGGCGATGTCCGTATTCTTGTGCAGGTAGTTGTCCACCTGTTCTTTGACGAAGTCGCCCACGAACTTGTCTATGCTGATTCCGCCGTCGGGTATGGTGGTCAGCGACCCTAATTTGATTTTCGTCTGGCTTTCGAAGAGCGGTTCTTCGATGTTGACGGCGATGGCCGCCACCAGTCCGTTACGGATGTCTCCGTAATCGAAGTTCTTGCCTGAGAAATCTTTGATGGTCTCGGCAATGTGTTTTTTGAAGGCACTTTGGTGCGTGCCGCCTTGGGTCGTATGCTGTCCGTTGACGAACGAATAATATTCCTCTCCGTATTGTCCCGTGTGGGTAAAGGCTATTTCTATGTCTTCCCCTTTCAAGTGGATGATAGGATAAAGCCCGTCGTTGGTCATATTATCGTTCAACAGGTCTACCAGACCGTTGCGGGAATGGATGCGGCGGCCGTTGAACATGATGGTCAGTCCCGTGTTCAGGTATGTGTAGTTGCGCAGCATCGTTTCAATGAATTCGGTGCGGAACGTGTAGTTCTTGAACAAAGCACAGTCAGGTTCGAAATAGATGAAAGTTCCGTTTTCGTCGGCTGTCGGTTCCGTCGATTCGCCGGTCAGGATTCCGCGTTCGAAAGTGGCCCGGCGCATTTCGCCGTCGCGATGGCTTCGCACTTCGAAGTGCGAGCTGAGCGCGTTGACCGCTTTCACACCCACTCCGTTCAGTCCCACGCTCTTCTTAAATGCCTTGGAATCGTATTTGCCGCCCGTGTTGAGCATGCTCACCGCTTCGATGAGTTTGCCCAAAGGGATACCGCGGCCATAGTCGCGTACGCTGACCCGCAAGTTGTCCTCTACGGTGATTTCTATCCGTCGGCCGGCATTCATTTTAAACTCGTCGATGCTGTTGTCTATCACTTCTTTCAAAAGCACGTAGATACCGTCTTCGGCATGAGAACCGTCGCCCAGTTTTCCGATGTACATGCCCGGACGGGTACGGATATGTTCCATGTCCGACAAGTGGCGGATATGGTCTTCGGTGTATTCGGTAAGTATCGGTGCTTCGTTTGGTTTCTCTTCTTCTGCCATAGTGTGTTTCTATTTAAGTGACTTCTGGTAGCAACGTCTGTGTTTATGTACTTCTGCGTCTAAGTAAGCCCATTGCCCTTGGCTTTTTTCGTTGGTCTCCAGTTGCGGATGCGTTTCGCCGAACTTAAAGCCCATCTGTTGGCAAATGGGGATGAGGTCGGCGAAGAGCATGGCATTGACCCCTTTGTTCTGATATTCCGGAAGGACGGCCACAAGCAACAAATCTATGATATCCGAATGCTTGAAGAACAGGGCCTTGACCAAATGATACCAACCGAAAGGGAACAGGCGGCTCTTGGCTTTCTGCAAAGCGTGCGAGAGGGAAGGCATACCCACCCCCATGGCTATGATGCGTCCTTCGGCGTCTTCCACGAGCGTGACGAGCCGCATGTCTACGAGCGGAAGGTAAGTGTTGACGTATTGGGCAACCTGTCGCTCGTTCATCTCGGAATAACCGTACAACGGGGCGTATGCTTTGTTGACTACATCGAATATTTTCGGCCCCCATCCGCCTTTACGTATTTCTTTGGCGCTTTTGAATTTGCGTACACGCAGGTTATAGCGTTTGGCACTCATCTCCGCCACGCGGAAATATTTGTCCATGTGCGCCTGATGGTCTTGGTCGGGTACGCGTATCTTGCGCTCCACCCAGTCCACCTCTTTGGTATAACCAAGGCGGTCCATGTGAATTGGATAATAAGGATAGTTGTATGTTGTGGACATCGTGCTCAACTGGTCATAGCCGCCGGTGAGCATGCCTTCCGGATCCATGTCCGTAAACCCTAAAGGCCCTACTATCTTGTCGCATCCGCGGGCACGTCCCCAAGCTTCCACCGTGTCCATCAGGGCACGGCTCACTTCCGGGTCGTCCGTGAAGTCGATCCAACCGAAGCGGGCGTTGTTCGTGCCCCATGTCTGATTGGCCTTATGGTTGATGATGGCAGCCACGCGCCCCACGATTTTTCCTTCGCGTAGAGCCAGAAAATAATCCACGTCGCAGAAATCGAAGGCTGCGTTTTTCTGCGGGTTGAACGTGTCGAGCGTGTCCTCCAAAAAGTCGGGCACGGCATACGGACAGTCCTTGTACAGTTCGTAGTTGAAACGTATGAACGCTTTCAACTCTCGGCGAGTCGATATTTTTTTAATGGTTACAGCAGACATGTCATATATGTAAAATGGTCAATAAATTGCGGCAATGCGCAAACGTGCAAATATAGCCTTTTTTTTATTAACAGTTGAGTAAAATGCTTCGCTTTTCGCTTATCCTCCCTTTTTTTTAAGAAAAAGTTAAAAAAGATTGTTAGCTTCTTGTATTTATCTTATATTTGTGAACTTAATTCAAGTTGAATCATAAAAATATAGACTGATGGGAAAGATAAGATGTATGCTCGCGGTTATGGCTATGGCCATAGGTACGGGAGTGGCTTATGCCGGAGAAGGAAACAGTGAGAAAGATTATCGTCCGTATCCGCACATGTTCTTCGGGTTGAACGGGGGCGCGCAAGTGTCTTTTACTCATTATGATTTCAGCAAGTTGATCACACCGAGTTACGGCGTTTCGTTCGGTGCTTATTTCAATCCGGTCGTTGGAGCGCGTTTGCATGTGAGCGGTTACGAGAACAAGGGGGGGATCAAATCTTTGAATGAAACTTACGATTTCAATACGGTGACGGGTAGTGCGGACTTGCTGTTGAACGTGACCAACATGTTCCGTAGCGATAAAGATCGTGTCTTTAATCTTATTCTTCTTGGAGGTGTAGGATTGGCAGGCGCATGGGACAATGACGATTTCCACGCGTTGGCTGCCAAAGCAGCCGAGAACTATCCGATGGCATGGCAGGATCGTAGGCTTTCGCATAATGTGCGGTTGGGAATGCAGCTCGATTTCAATATCGCCAAACATTTCGGACTGAATCTGGAATTGGCCGCTAATAACAGATCCGATCGTATCAATTCTAAAACGACCGACCGAAATGACTGGGCTGCCACAGCTTCTTTAGGTCTGATTTTCAAGTTCGGGCAGAAGAAGGCCGAAAAGATGGCGGAAGAGCCGGTTCTGGTGGCAGAGGAATGGGCTACGCGTACGGATACTGTTTGGTATGACGACATCACGTATAGGGACGTGCCCGAAAAAGTCACCTACGAGGACAATATTTACTATAAAATCCGTTTGAGCGAACCGGATCCGGCTTCAAAGATTCAGAAGATAGCCGATTTTGTCAAGGCGCATAAGAATTGCAACGTACAGGTAACCGCTTATGCAGATAAAGCCACGGGAACACCGGAGTTGAATATGCAATATTCCAAGGAACGGGCGGAGAAAGTCGTTGCGGCGTTAGTGAAGGCCGGTGTGAGTCGCTCTGTCATTACTTCCGAATATAAGGGCGACAACGTGCAACCGTTTGCCGAGAACGACAAGAACCGTGTGGCTATCGTAAAAGTCACGGGTGAGGGCGTGAAGAAGGAACAAGTGAAGACGAAGAAATACAGATTGGAAGAGACCCGTTACAGGGTAAAGTAACAGAGCAATTTTTTTCATAAGGAAGGGGTCGGCTGTGAAGCCGGCCTTTTTTATTGGGGTCCCGCTTTCCGGCACCGGAGCAGCACATGCCGTCCGTCGGACAACGTCGTGGCGAAGAGGTAAGCGTTGCCTCCCTCCCTTAGTTTGAGGCGTTTGCGGAGTCCGGCTACGGTGTCCGGAAAGTTGCGGACGGTCAGATTGGCTTGTCCGAGGCCGTTTAAAAGTCCTTTCAGTTCCTTTTTGCCGAATCCGCAACAATCCTCTATGGCAAACGCCCGCCCGGGAAAATCCTTGCAGGAATGGTCTGAGGTGTATAAATGGGAATTGGGATGCAGTTTCCGCAGGCCGTAACGTGTGGCCAGGCTGCGGAATCCGCCGCACTTCATCACGGAAGCATTCGGTTCGTAGAGAAATCGGCCCGGCGTGTCCGAATAAGTGCATGCGGCCTCCTCCTCTTCAGTCAAGGTGAACGTGAAAGTGGGGTCTTCCGTGCCGAGGTTGACGCAATGGCACGCCGTCTTTTCCGGTTTTTGCCGTGTCATGACCAACAGCAGTTCCTTGCATTCCCCTTGTACGCTGACGGCGTGGACTTCGGCCACGTGTGCCAAGGTGCGCAGGGCCGTCCGGATGTCCAACATGGGGGAGAGCTTGATGAGGCTGAAAGCCGCCTTGCGGCGGATGGCTTCCTGGAGGATGGATAAATCCGGCTCGCAGTCTTCTATGGCCACCGTCTTGCGCCCGACGGTGTCGCGCCGTGCCGGGTCGACGAAGCAACAAGTGGCGTCGGGCCATTCGTCCGGCGAAAGGGAAGAGTCGGTTTCCCGGATTTCCGCTTGTGCCAATCCCAATGTTTTGAAGTTATGTGCCGCGATACGGCACAATTCCGGTTGGCGTTCCATATAGACAGCCCGGTCGAACAGTGGAGCCAGAAAGCTGAAATCGATGCCGAAACCTCCGGTCAGGTCCATCAGGGTATGGGGAGCTTCCGTGCCGTCGTTGTCCAACAAGCGTTTTACGAGGGCTTGTTTGTACCTTGCCGTCTGTTCCGAAGAACATTGCTCCATCGGGAGACGGGGCGGATACTGTATCCCGTCTCGTTCCGCCCATGAGGGGAGTTTGCGTCTTGCCGTCTGCCAACCCTCGATTTGTTGCAAGGCCATGCGCAGGTCTACGTTCTCCGGGGCCGGTTTCAGGGCCAGTCGGCGTACGTCCTCCTCCCGATGTGTCCGGATGAAGTCTTGTGTCTTTTCGTCCAGCATGTGTTTTACGGGATGGGTTTATAATGCGCTTTGGCTTCGGCGCGCGTGATGAAATTGAAATGCCACCATTCCGTGCGCAGGGCTTTGAACCCGGCTTGGCGCATGACCCGGCGCAGCAGTTCGCGGTTGCTCCGGGCTTCCGGCGTGAGTTTGCCCTGCTTTACCATTTCCGCCTCGTTGTCGATATGGGCCAATTTGCCTAAGTAATCTATTTTCGTGCCCATGGACAGCGTGTCGCCTTTCGCGTCGCAGAGCGTGAGGTCCACGGCCATACCGTAATTATGCAATCCCCCGCCGTTTTTGGGATTGCTCACGTAGATATTCTTCGGTGTTCCGGCCACTACGTTCCACATTTTTTGTTGGATGTGCATCGGGCGGGCGGCATCGTACACCTTCAGGCTCAGTTCCGGGTGGGAGGTCTTCAGGATTTTTTGGGCCTTGGCCAGGGCGCGTGCGGCTTTCGGGTGCAGGTAAGCTTCATGCAGGTCGGTGTAAAGTACCCGTCCCGTGAAGTTGTCCGCCCGTGCGTACATCAGGCTCACGTGTATCGTGCTGTCCATGCTGCGGACATCCACGAAGCCCGCCCGTTCCATGGCTTGAGCCGTCCGTCCCGGAGTTTGGGCGCAGGCGGCACTTCCGGCTAAAAAGCATGCTAAAAGGATATATGGAGTGAACGTCATATTTATGGGGTTGTCATTTTGCACCGCAAAGATACGGATTATGCCTTGATCATTGGACGAATCAACGGGGTTTTTGCTTGCTTTTTGTCAATTTTATCCTTGTCGTTTTATGGTTTCCGGAAGTTTTGGTGGCTCATGAAACGGTCTGTTTTTCACACAAACTCCATTCTTCTGCTTCTATTGCGCATTTCCGGTTTTTAATCTCAGCCGAATTGAAAATCGTTTGGCTGAAAGAGATTTTTCGTCTGGCGCAGAGTGGTGGTGAGTTGTCGATATTTGGTGCCGGAAATGTCCGTCCGGCGGCGGATGGAAAGGCTTTAAGCACCTTGTCAATCTCTATTTGTAGAGAAAAGACGTACCTGAATGGAATGGCAGAAAGAAAGGAAAATGTTTGCAAGGATGACGCGTCCGGGAGTTTCTTCCGCATGGTGCGGGGAGGCGGGAAACGAAATGGCAGCCGAAACGGGAAACGGCTTTCTTTCCGGATTTCCCTGACGGCGCGAGAATCGCTTGAAATCTTCCACGGCGGATTTTCCCCGGAATACGCGCCGCATTTCGGATGAAAATGACAAAATGTCAAAACGGCTTTGGGATTGCCAAAGGAGGTCTTTCCGGTTACAAGGGAGCACTGCGGATGGGAGTCAAGAGGGGCTTATATACCTAAGAAAAAGGATTTTGCCTGTTATACCGAAAATATCTTGAAGATTTATTTGTTTCTTTCAACCTTCTTTAGTATTTTTGCCCTTGTACTCCTGCGTTCCTATTTTTCATGGCGAGGGCGGATGGTTCCGGTGCCGTGATAAGGATGGGAAAAGCTTACGCCGGGCCTGAAGGAAAGAGGTTGTGCTCGGAACCGACGGCGGGTCTTGGGCAAGTCGGAGCACTATATATTGGGAAAAGGCGTTTACATGCGTCTTGTCTTGGGCTTATCAGAATCTCGCAAGTTCACAGTTTGGTCAAGATAAGGCAACAGTAGATGTCCTCGGGATGTGTTTTATACGCATCCCCTTATATTTGGTATATTCACCTTATTATTATATAAGGGTGTATGTGCCGGGTATGGGGGAATTGTATACATATCGGCGTGGGCTTCTGCGTTGCTCGTTCTACCAGACTGGGCAATGCGAGAGCCTTGATAAGCGGGACGGGTAACGGGTACAGACTCTCACGCTTTTTTTCGTATATAATGATGTACTAACAGGATTGATTTGCGGGGAGAGTCGGCAGATATGGCGAAAAGAAATGCTTTTGTCGCCTGAAACGGTCGGTGCGGCAAATGGCAGGTAGATTAAGAAAATGTCACAACAAAGTTTAAAAAGGAAGTGGGCACTCTGCTTGTTGCTTTGCTGGGGGATAGTGGCTGCTTATGCCCAGTCGGAACGCTTGGACGAGTTCTCTATCACGGAGTTCTACCAAGACCAACAGGCCACTACGGCTATGTCTGAGCCTTATGGTAAACGAGACGGGAGTGGGTCATGGTATGCCATCATCAAGTTTATGTCGGCCGACCCCGCGGTGAAAATTGACAACCCCGAGGCTTTCACGTTCAATTTCGGGAATATGAAACATTTCACGAAAGTGCATGGCGACGAATTGTGGATTTATGTGCAGAAGAACGCACGTACGGTGACCATTAACCGTGAAGGGTATGCTCCTATCAAGAAGTGGGACTTGAAGACGACCCTCAAAGAAGGAGCGACGTATGTCATGAAAATTACTTTTGATCAATTGGAGACTTACACGAAGCCGTCCTTGAAAAAGCAATTCCTAAGGATACAGTTGGAGCCTGGTCTTTCAGGTGCCGTGGTCACTTTGAAACGTGAGGGCGAGGAGGCCTCTTTGGAGACTTCCTATACGGATGCTACGGGAAGTAAGGCTTGGAATAAGGAGTTCGGTACGTATGTGTATGAGATTAAGGCACCCAACTATAATGTGTCGAAAGGGAGGGTGAAGCTCACCACTTCGGACAGTACCTATGTGGAAAAAGTGAAGTTGATTCCAAACTTCGGTTACCTTGAGGTACAAGATCCCGGCAACGCTTCTGGGGCAAAAGTCTTTGTCAACAACAAGGAAGTGGGCACGGTGCCTTATAAAAGCGATACCAAATGGGATTGCGGAACATACGAACTGTTGTTGGTGAAAGACCTTTATAAGAGCCATACCGAGACGTTTACCATCGAGCAGGGGAAGACTACGGTCATCCGGCCTGAAATGGAATCCGACTTTGCCGAAACGACACTGACCGTAGAAGGGGATGCGGAAATTTATGTGGATGGCATACGCAAAGGGAAAGGCCGTTGGGCCGGCCCTTTAAAGGCAGGTACTTATCAGGTGGAATGCCGCAAGGCCAACCACCGCCCGACTTTTAAGAAAATCACAGTGGAAGTGGACGTAGCCAGTACCATCGCCCTCGATCCTCCTGTGCCCATTACAGGTTTCTTGTCGGTCAATTCCAACCCGTTGGGCGCACAAATCAAGATTGACGGGAAAGATTACGGCATTGACGGGGAAAAGTATGGCGTGACCCCGAAAAACATCAAGAACCTGCTTATCGGCCAACATAAAGTAGAGGTGTCCATGGCAAACCGGAAGCCGGAGGTGCGCGAGGTGAACATCGTGGAAGGCAAGGAAGAGACGCTGAACGTGGAATTAAGTTCCACGGCAAAGATTTCGTTCTCCAGTACGCCGAGCGGTGTCGGAGTGCTGATAGACGGCACGCTCGAAGGCACCACCCCGTTCACGAAGGAGATGGCTTCGGGCACTTATGACATCCGGGCCAGATACTACGGTTACCGTCCTTTCCACCGCAAGATGTACATCGACGTGGCTAAGCCCACGGTGCATTTCAAGATGGCGCGCCAGTTGATGAAGAAAAACACATTCTATTTCGGTGCGGACGGGCAGTTCGGGGCACTTACGGCCGTGGGCGGCACGATGGGCTTCTATGCCGGGAATGTGAATATAGAGGCTTTCTACATGAAAGGTTTTGGCAAGGAGACGGTCTATTGGAACTCCACGGGAAATGATACGGAGGGGGCGGCCCATTGGGCGGAAGAGGAACTTGAGGTAAAGACCGTTGCGGGCGGCAAGTTCGGTTACGGCTTCATATTGGGCACACGTTTCCGCGTTACCCCCCAAATCGGTTGCACTTATGTGGGCGTGTCGGGGAACAAAGAGACTTCGGTGTATGCCTTATCGGGTACGGTTGGGGTGCGCCTTGAAGCGGCCTGTACGTCGCATTTCGGCATCAGCCTGACGCCGGAATACGCCTTCAAGCTTGCCGAAGCCGACGGTTATAAGCTGTTGTCGTCCGTGTTGCCCTCCATGAAGGACTGGAGCGAGGGCTTCAATTGCAAGGTCGGGGTCTATTTCTTCTTTTAATGACTTGAAAACGCACAGATGGTTATGAAACGGAAAAGAATTATGAAATATTTGTCAGGATGCCTGGCGCTGTTGGGGCTGACGGTGTCCTGCAATGACGAACTTTACATGGGCGGCGTGGGTGTCGTGCCAGCCACGAAGGCTTATTACTTATATACGAATATGTTAGGCTTCAACTTGCCCGACACCGTGACGGAGCTTTCCACGTTCGGCGTGGAATGCAGGAACGTGCCGTGGCGGTTGGACGTGGCCGACGAATGGCTCAAGGTCTCCCCGGCGGAAGGAACCGGGGAGGATACGTTCTCCATCGTCAGCGTGGGGGCGGATGTCAACCCTTCCACGTATTACCGTTATTCGGTGTTCAGTCTGGAGTCGGCCATCGATACGACGGTTTACCGGTACAGCCAGCAGATTTGGGCAGAACAGCAGGGGAACACGGGCACGTCGTTGACTGTGTCATGCGATGTCCCGTTGCGGGTTTCCGCATCCGCTGCGTCGGAGACCTTTACGGTGGAGACGAACGCGCCCAAGTTCGACCTGCGCACCGATGTCGATTGGCTTCAGGCTACGGCTTCGGGCAACGAGGTCACGTTTTCCGTGGAGGCGAACACCACCGAGGACGTGCGCGTGGGCTATATCTATTTCGACACTTACAGGCAGGAGTGGCAAAGCTCTTCGCCTACTATTTATACCTATTATTTGGAAGTCCGCCAGGAATCTCCTGAATATTCCTTGTCCGAAAGCAGTCTGGCCTTCCGCAATACGGCGGGCACGAAAACGGTAACGTTGTATTGCGACTTGGGATGGACGGCTTCTACTACTGATTCTTGGATTCAGGTCAGTCCTTCCTCCGGCTCGGCGGGTACGGTGGAACTGTCGGTGAGCGTGACGGAGAACGGTGGAGTAGAGGAACGCTCAGGAGCCGTCAACCTCCATGTGGACGGTGATTTCCTGATAGAGATTCCGGTGAAGCAGTCGGGCTTGTATATGGACATGACGGAAAGCCGGTTTGATTTTGAATCGGGTGCAGCTTCGCGGACTGTGTCGATGTCCACCAACCTGTCGTTCTGGAACGTGTTGGAGAAACCATCTTGGGTAAGCGTGTCGCCGGAGAGCGGCGAGGCCGGGGAGCATACTCTTACGATAAATGTCGAAGACAATCCGAACACTACAAAAAGAGAAGGACGTGTGGTTGTGGGTAACCAAGGGCTTTCTTTGGCCGATACCCTTTGGGTGACGCAGGAAGGCAAGTCGTTCGGCCCGCTCGAAACGGTATTGCAATTTGAAAACGTGGCCTCGTCGAACACGCTCGACATCTCGACCGATGGTGATTGGACGGTTACGACTTCAGACGGATGGATTACCGTCGCCCCGTCGTCCGGACATGGCAACGGGCAAGTGACGGTTACCGTAGAGGCCAATGAAACCGACAATGAACGTACGGGGTTACTCTCTGTGGCGGTGGGCGGCACCGTGCAGTATGTGAACGTGGTGCAGAAAGGACGTTATTTCACCATCGACCGGGGACCGTCGGCTTCTTTGCCTTCGAGGGGAGGAACCATAGAATTAGGTATTGCGACCAATCAGGCGTGGACGGCAGCCGTGAAGAACCAGTCCTCATGGTTGGCACTTTCCGCCACGCAAGGGCAAGGCGATGCCAAACTGGTGATTTCCGCCCAAGACAACCCCAGTCTGGAAAGCCGGACGGATACCATCGTATTTACACCCGCCAACAAACAAGGAGTGAAGTTGGCCGTCAAGCAGGCCGGACGTTACCTGAAAACCGATGCACAGGCCGTGTCGTTCTTCTATAAGGGGGGAACATCTGCCCCTGTGACGGTGTCTACCGACGGGACGTTCCGTGTGGAAAAATCTTCCGGAGCCGATTGGTTGGTTGTGGCAACGAACAATAACCTACTCATGTTTACTGCCGAACCGTATAGCGGCAACGACAAGCGTACAGCCACCGTATCGCTTTACCTGACCGGCTTGTCCGGCGAGGCATCCGAGGCCAAGATGGTGGACATCGTGGTGACGCAGTATTCCAAGAACACCCAGTTCGTGCGTGACGACTACGGCGAGGATGTCCGTTTGGACATAACTTATAAGGACGGTGCCCTCATCATCCGGTCGGACTATGGCGAGGACAAGGACTTGTCGCCCGCGCCCGGCACATCGGGTGAAATCAGCCGTGACGACTACGGCACGGACCAGAACTTGGAACAATAAGCCGCAAGGCATAAAATAAGAATCAAGAACGAAAAAACAGAAGATAAAATGAAAACAATGAAGAAAAGGATAAGCCAACTCTTTGGGCTTGTGGCCGTAGGAACGGCCTTGATGGCAGGGGTATCGTGCAGCAACGACACCGAGGAACTCATGGGGCAGCCAGGAGCGACGGAGGAGACGGAACATACGGCGGTCATGCACTTGACGGGCGGCTTGCAGTCCTACACCCCGAAGCGTGAGACTTCAACGGAATGGAACGAGGGGGATGTCATCTACCTGCGTTTCTATCAGGCCGATGAGAAAACGGTGGTGTGCGGCAAGGCGGTTTACAATGCCTCGTCGTCGCTGTGGAACATCAGTTACTACGGTAACTTGTCTACTGGCAGCACTTTGAAATGTGAGGCTTTTTACTTTGTCAATGCCACGGCCACGGACAACTATCATGTGACCATGACTCCGATGAGCTGTGCTTATGTGGATGAGGCTGCGACTTATATCGTGGATGACAGTGAACTGTTCGTAAGTGCGGTTTTGGCTCCGAAGACTGCCCGTATGCACATCAAAGGGGAGAAGGATAAGACGGTCACGGTTTCAGGGGTGGTGTACAACACGTCGTTCAGCCTGACGGACAATGTGTTTACGACATCTACGGAAGAGATAAGCACACAGTTTGAGTCCGATGGCTATACACCTTATATATATTGTTCGTTGGATGAGACCCACGTGATTACACTGGACGACCTTTATTATAAGTATACCAAGACCTTCGATCCGACCAAGTTCATGGCTGGCGAGAGCGGTTACATGGTGATGCCGTCCCAAGTGGAGAACAAGGGATGGACCTCTGTTTATTATTATCCCGAAGAGGCCGTGGATTTGGGGCTTAGCGTGCGTTGGGCTTCAATGAATGTGGGTGCCTCGAACCCATATGACGATGGAATCTACACCTCGTGGGGGGATGCGTATGGTACGAATACTTCTACCAGTAGCAGTTATAACAATGATGTACATGAAATAGTGGGAAATCCGGCTTATGATATCGCCACGAACCTTTGGAACGAACGTTGGCAGATACCGACAAGAGAGCAATGGGAAGAGTTGATAAATAATTGTACATGGACGTATGCCTATGATTCCGAAAGGAAGGTTTACGGATATACGATAACGGCTGTGAACGGGAATTCCATTTATTTACCTTTTTATTTCTATACTACAGGGGAGAATATAGTGAATGGGTCTTCTTACACTTCTGGATATTATTGGAGTTCCACAGAGTACAGTAGTTCGAATAAGGCTTATGCATTAGAATTAACTTCCAGTTCCAAATATATAGATTATAATAGTAAATATTACCGGATGCAAGTCCGTCCGGTTCTTGTAAAATAATGACATAGTCTGATGAAACGACGAATAATAAACCTATGGCTGCTCTTGTTGGTGCTTTGTCCTGCTCTGGAAGCCCAAAACTGGGACTATATCCGTTCATCCGGCGAATATTATTACGGTTCCGGCACGGGGAAGACGGAGGCTGAGGCTGACAAGGCTGCATTGAACGACTTGGTACAGATGATAGCGGTGCATGTGTCAAGCGATTTCCAGTCGCAGACCGACGAGACCCAGGCCAACGGGAATATCGACCACAAGACTTACGTGAGGAATTGCGTGAGCACTTATTCTTCCTCTGCCCTGACCAATGTGGAGAAATGGACGGAGGGGGAAGAACCGGAAGTTACCGTGCGGCGTTATATGTTGCGTTCGGAGTTAGACAAGATTTACGAGAAGCGCATAGAAAAGATACGCGACATGGTGGCCATTGCCGACGGGGCGTTGGAGAAAGCCAAGGTGGACATGGCCTTGCAATACTATTACTGGGCTTACTCCTTGGCACGTTCCCTGCAACATCCCACGGAAGCGAAGGATGAGGCCGGGCATAGCTTGGTGACGCTGCTTCCGGTGAAGATACGGGGCATATTGGAAGACATCAGTGTGGCTTTCGAAAAGCGTGAAGGGGATTGTGTGGATTTGGTGTTCAACTACAAAGGTCGTCCCGTATCGGGGTTGGATTTCCTCTATTCCGACGGGCGTGAAGAGTGCGACGGGGCAGCGAAAGACGGTCGCGGCATGTTGGAGATGGCACCGGGCTATGAGACGGAGTTCTATCATCTTGACATTGAATATGAGTATAAGAATCTGGCACGTGGGGACGATGAGTTGCAGGCCGTGTTGAATGTCGTGGCGAAGGCGGCTTTTCCGGAGTCTTCGGTAAGCGTGAAAGGCCGTGCGGCGCAAGGAGGCACTTCGGTTGCGGCTTCCCGACCTACGGCACGGCCGGCCACTGCAAGTGTGGCCTCCACGGATGCCCCGGCAGAGGCTTCTGCCGCAGGGCCATCCCCGTCGCAGACGGTGGACGACGATGCCTTGTATTGTGAAGCGATGGAAAAGGTGTTGGCAGCCATCAAGTCGCGCAATTACGTAAAGGCCAGTTCTTGTTTTACGCTCGAAGGCCTGGACGTGTATAACAAACTGATTTCTTACGGTACGGGACGTGTGGTGGGACAGCCTGATATGGTGTATTACCGTAGCAGTAACGGGCAGGTGGTGGCACGCGGGCTGCAGATGTCCTTTTCGTTCATGAACGGGAAGCGGAAGAAGACGTTTGTGGAAGACGTGGTGTTCACGTTCAATCCGGACAAGAAAATCTCCAATGTGGCTTTCGGATTAGGGAAAGTGGCAGAGTCGGACATCCTGAACCGTTATGCGCCCGGATGGAAAGACGAAACCCGCGAATTGATCATGGAGTTTCTGGAAAACTACAAGACGGCTTATTGCCTGAAACGTCTGGATTATATCCGTGACATCTTTGCCGACGATGCCGTCATCATCGTGGGCAATATCGTGAAGCGCAACCTTGCGGCGGTGCCGGAAGAACGTGCCATTTCGCTTGAAGGGCAGGACATCATCAAATATAACCGTTATGATAAGGAGACCTATCTGGCCAATCTGGCCCGTACGTTCAAATTGAACGAATTCATCAACCTGCGTTTTACGAACAATGACGTGCAGTGGTTGGAGAAATATGAAGATGCGGAAATCTACGGCATACAGATAGGTCAGGAATACACCTCTTCCCGTTACGCGGACAAAGGTTACCTCTTCCTGTTGGTGGATATGACCGACCATGATGCACCGCAAATCAAGGTGCGTACGTGGCAGCCCAATGAGGTCTCGATGTCGAAGATATTCAGCGCAGGTGATTTTTATAACGACTAACACTATTCATTTTTAAAACATGGTATTATGAAAAAGATTTTGGTATTATTGGCCGTGGCGTTCATGGGCGTATCGGCAGGTTACGCACAAAGTGCGATAGAACTGGCCAAACAGCAACGCGAGCTAGACAAGGTGAATATGGACATGTTAAATGCCAAACCCTCGAAAGATGCAAAGAAGCAGGCGAAACAAAGGACAAAGGACGGGTGGGAGGTGCCCGCCGGCAGTTTGTCTATGGCCAGTCAGTTTACCCGAGCGCAACTCATGAGGCAGGAACTGATGGCTAACGATGCGGGAGAACCTGTGGCCCGCTACATCCTCCATGAGGCTACGGTGACTTCCGGTTCGGAATCTGTAGGCTACTCGTCTGCACGTGCACAATGCCAGGCCGAGATAGCCAGTATGTTGGAAACGAAGATAGCTGCGGCTATGAAGCGTAAGCAGGACAATGCCCAAAATTCTGCCATTGATGCTACCACAGTGGACAAGTTCCACGAGCGCGGACGGGCAATAACGGATGCCACGTTGTCGATGATGACCCCTGTGGTGCATATTTACCGTGTATTGCCGAACAACAATTACCAAGTGCAGGTAACCGTGGCTTATGACAAGAAAGTCATGAAAAAGCAAATGAAACGCCAGTTGGCAGAGGAACTTGAAGCGGAAGGCGACGGCTTGGACAGCGAGTTGGACGGTATCGTGGACGAGGTGCTGAGCGAGGAATTTTAGTATAAGGATATGAAGAAGGCATCTGTTATAGTGGGCATGGCATTGTGCTTCTTCGGGCAGGTACAGGCCCAGAATGATGACTTCGGGGATGACTTCAAAGAAGATTTTGAATCTTTTCGACGAGCTATCCATAAGGATTTCAATAACTTCCGGAAGAAGATAAACAAAGAGTATGCCGAGTTTTTGAAAAATCCGTGGGAGGAGTTTACGGAAAAGAAACCGCTCGTCATACCCAAAGAAGACGATGTGCCTCCGGTGATTTACCCGGAGGAGGATAAGGACAATCCTCTTCCTGCCCCAGAGCCATTGCCTTTTGATGTGGTCATTCCGGTTCCCAAACCTACCCCACAACCCAAACCTGTGGAACCCATTAAGGAAGACCCGGAACCGATGCCGAAAGTGGATTTCTCATGGTTTGGCACTAAGTTAAGCGTACGGTTTGATACCTCATCGGCTTTGCAGATGACAGGCGCAAGAGAAGATGTGGTTTCTGCTGCGTGGTTGGAACTGTCAGGGCAGCAGTACACCAATCTTGTTTATGATTGCCTACAGTTGCGTACGGAGTATAAGATGGGCGATTGGGCTTACCTTGAGATGTTGCAGGCTGTGGCCGAAAAACTCTTTGGAGAGGGTACGAACGAATCCACTTTGCTTATGGCTTACTTGTATTGCCAATCCGGCTACAAGATGAGGTTGGCACGCGATGATTCCGGCGTTTTGCACATGCTTTTCGCATCTCGCCACATCATTTACGACATACCGCATTATAACGTGGGAGGTGAGAGGTTCTATCCTTATGGGGAATGCCCTTCGAGCATATACATCAGCGACAATGCATTCCAGGGCGAACAGAGCCTGTCCCTTTGGTTCGCTGCATCTCCAAGGTTGGCTGTGTCTGCCACCTCATCACGGACGCGTCAATCCGAGCGTTATCCGGAGGTAAAGGTTACGATGTCCTCGAATAAGAATCTGATGGACTTCTATTCCTCTTATCCCACTTCGATGGTGGGCGACAATTTTGTAAGCCGTTGGGCTATGTATGCCAATACGCCGATGAGTGAGGATGTGAAGCGTCAGATATATCCGGACTTGAAAGCAGCCATAAACGGATGCGACCAGTTGACGGCTGTGAATAAGTTGCTGAATTTCGTGCAGACGGGCTTCGAGTACGAGTATGACGACAAGGTATGGGGTGGCGACCGGGCTTTCTTTGCAGAGGAATCCCTTTACTATCCATATTGCGACTGTGAGGACCGTAGTATCCTTTTTACCCGTTTGGTACGCGATTTATTAGGGCTTCGTTGTATCCTGGTTTATTATCCGGGACACCTGGCCTCGGCTGTGGAATTTTCGCAGTCTGATGCCGTGGCGGGCGATTATGTCTTGTTGGAAGGACGAAAGTTCGTGATAGCCGATGGTACTTTTATCGGTGCACCTGTGGGCAAGACGATGTATGGCATGGATAACCAGACAGCCAAGGTAATTTTGTTAGAATAACAGTAGGGTTCTTTTATATATGTGGCAAAGAGGCAGTTCCTTTTGTAATAGGGGACTGCCTCTTTTAAGTGGAATTTTTATAACTGCGCGAGGATGTCTTCGGCAATCTGTTCCGCCGTCAGGTGGTTGTCGCGGAGGAATGCCGTCACGTCGAAGCGGTCTACGAACTCCTTGCGGGCACCGAAGTTGAGTACTTTCATGGGGCTTGTGCCGTAGTGGCGGGCGATTTTCTCACCGAAGCCACCGTCCAGTACGCCGTCTTCTAGCGTGGCTACAAGGACATGGTCGGCTTTCAGCGCATCTAATAAAGTGGCATCCGTTCCGGTGATATAGCGTGGGTTGATGAGGGTGGCTTCAATGCCGGCCCTTTCTTTCAGGATACGTGCGGTGGATTCGCCTAATGAAAAGAAAGAACCCAAGGCGAGCAGGGCTACTTTTGTTCCTTTCCTTACGACCTCATAACGGTTCAGTTGTCCGTAGTCCGTATCGATTTTGCGGTTTGCGTGGATGACTCCGTTGGCTGGCACGCGGATGGCTACGGGATGCTCATTCTGATGCAGGCTCCACTCCAACATGGCGAAATACTCTTCCTTGCAGGTCGGGGCGAGATAAATCATGTTAGGGATGTTGCTGATGAGCGGGATGTCGAAGAAGCAAAGATGTGTCACATCGTTCATGGCCGACAATGATCCCCAAAAGACGAGCAGCGTGGCCGGATTACGGTTGATGCAGAGGTCTTGTGAAAGTTGGTCGTAAGCCCGTTGGATGAATGTACTATACACACCGAATACGGGTTTTCCACCCGCCTTGGCGATGCCGGAAGCCAAAGCTACGGCATGCTCTTCGGCGATGCCCACGTCCACGAACTGGTGGCCTGCGGCTTGCCGTTTATCTTCCGTAAAGCCCATGACGGTGGGCGTGCCTGCCGTGATGCCTACCACGCGGCGGTCTTCTTTCATCTTTTTCAGCAAATAGTCTGCAGTCAGTGTCCCGTAGTCTTCTCCTCCCTCGGGTTTATGCCGGGGTTCACCCGTTTCGATGACGAATGGTGCACAATAATGCCATGGTTCCTTGTGTTCTTCTGCCGGTCGGTATCCCTTGCCTTTCAGGGTGTTGATGTGTACCACGACGGGGTGGTCGATGTCTTTCACCTTTTGGAATGCCGAGATGAGGCTTCCGATGTCGTTGCCTTGGTCTACGTACAGGTAATCCAGTCCCATGGCCTTGAAGAAGTTGCAAGGACATGTGCCTTGGCTTTCACGCAGCTCCTGCAGGTTACGGTACAGGCCTCCGTGGTTCTCAGCAATGGACATCTGGTTGTCGTTGACTACGATGATGAAGTTCGTGCCCAATTCTCCTGCGTAGTCCAATCCCTCGAAAGCTTCGCCGCCGCTCAGCGAACCGTCTCCGATGACAGCAATGACATTGCCTTTTTCGCCTTTCAGGTCACGGCCTTTGGCCAGTCCTCCGGCCAAGCTGACTGAGGTGGAGGTATGGCCGATGACGAAATGGTCGTGTGCGCTTTCCGACGGCTCGGAGTAGCCCGACACGTCATCGTATTTTTCCGGATAGAGGTAAGCGTCTTTCCGTCCGGTCAGCATCTTGTGCGGATAGCTTTGGTGGGACACGTCGAAGACGATTTTGTCTTCCGGCGAGTTGAACACGTAATGCAGGGCGATGGTGGCCTCCACCATGCCGAAGTTCGGGCCGAAATGGCCGCCGTGGTCGCTCAGCCGGTGTAACAATGCTTCGCGTATTTCACCGCTCAGCAGGTTGAGTTCCTCTCTGGACAATTTTTTCACGTCTTCCGGAGAGTTGATGTTTTCTAATATCATAACGGATAATTTTGTTGTTTTAAAATAATGGTACAAAGATACGCGGTTTTACTGGAAGGTTTGTTATCTGGATTACGGGTATTTTTACCCGGATTACGGGTTGGAAATACTAAAAAAACACAATGTACCAGATTTTCTCGGGGCATGACTTTGCCGAGTTTCAGAAACTGTGTAATTTTATGTCGGTTAATTTAGATAATTCCATGATGAAACACTTGAAACAGAAACTTATTGCATTGTTATGTGTTACGTTTGCCGTGGTCAGTGCTTGGGCAAACGATTCCGTGGTTTGGCACCATCCTGTGGTGGGCTATACCCATTCTATCGTAGAGGTAACCAAGGTGGTGCTCCATGCGGACCGCACGGAAGTGTCGTGCCATGTACATTACCCTTCAGGTTATTGGATTCAAATCCTGCGCACGACGGAATTGCAAACGGATGGCCGGAACTTTCCCGTAAGGGATGCTTCGGGCATTCCCCTTGGGGAACGGTACACTATGCCTGAGAGCGATGAAGTGGACTTTACGTTGACATTCGATGCCGTACCGCTTGGGACGGTAAAGATGAATCTGGTAGAACCGGGAGGATGGACGGTTTACAATATCCGTCCGGAGGATTATCGGCCCGAAGGGATGGAGGACACCTATTGGCGCGATGTGCGTACGGGAGATTGGTTTGTCGGCTTTTCCGGCGACGGCGTGATATACGACGGCAAGGTTTGGGACGTGGTGAGCCGGGATGAACGAAAAGACGGATGTGGACAATGGGTAATTGCCTATGACGGAGAGCAGCTTGCAGTGGAGGTGGGCAAAGAAAAACGCGGCACGCGTCGCATTACCGTGGGCAAGGAACCGTCCGTAGAGTGCAGCTTGATTACGGGGGCGGCGTTGCCTGACTATCCCGTGGAAGACCTGCGGGAGGGGTTCAAGGACAACGGTTACCGTGCGGACGACAGCGTGACCATCGTGGGCTGGATGAAGGACATGCCTGCCGAGGCGTGGGAGAAAGGGCGAAGCGTGGAAATATTACGCAACAACATCTTTACGGACAAACAGGAATCCTTTGTGGCAGCCATGGATTCGACCGGGCGTTTCTCTGTGCGCGTGCCGTTGGTCAACACGTCGGAAATCTATATCGACATAGGGCGGAAGGGTATTAACACGGTGGTGGAGCCGGGGGAGACTTATTTCCTGTTGCACGATTTCTCCACCGGCCATGTGCTTTTCATGGGAGAAGATGTCCGGTTGCAAAACGAATTGCAGACGCATCCTCCTTTGTACGTGGATGGTTATCTCCGGAAAGGGCAAGGGACGGTCGATGAATTCCGGATACAGATGGAGGAAAAGTACCGGCATGCGGTAGAGGAACTGTCACGACGTGTGGAGGAACATCCCAACCTTTCGCGGCGTTACCGTTACTATATGGAATCTTTTGTTTTGACAGGGTTGGGTCGTTCGATGATGCAGGCGCGGTTTGCGGTGCCCGGTTGGCAGTTGCCCGAAGATTACGTGGACTTTGTCCGGACGAAAGTTTGGCAGCGTCCTCCCAAACCCTATACACTTTGCCAGACTTTCAGCACGTTGATGAGGGATTATATAGACCATTCCTCAGAAGCGAAAGACAAGGTGAGGGGCGATGTTACATTCAATGCCTTCGAAAGTTTGCAGCAACGGGGTGAAATTTCGATGACGGAGGAGGAAGTAAATGCCGTGGAGGCTTATCAACTGGTTGTTAGGGATTTACAGGAAAAGCTGAATGCGGAGCCGTCGGATTCGTTGCGTCAACGCATGGTGGTGGAGTTTGGGAAAAGTGAGTTATCCCAACGTTTCATGTCGCTTGTTACACGTTTCGAGGACGTTTTAAATGAGGAGATATTGATAGATAACATAGATTTCTGGAAAGAAGACGCGGAATCGGTGGGGTGTGACAGTATTTTATGCCAAATTCATTTAGCCCGGAAGCTTTACGGGCTGATTGATAACATGCGGAAACCTTTGCCGGACAGGATGATGGCAAAGGCTGAATGGGGAATCAGGCTTGAGGGCGGATGGGACATCGTTAGCAGGGAACAAGAGAAGTACGTGTCTATCCAAAATCGGGACTTGTCCGACGTGAGCAGTCTGAGGTCGGCAGAAGACGTGAAGGACGTGACCGGCGGCGAGGCGTTGTTGCGTAAGCTCACGGAGCCTTATCGCGGCAAACTCGTGTTGCTCGACATTTGGGGTACTTGGTGCGGGCCGTGTAAGGAAGCCTTGTCTCATTCGCATGAACTGTTCGAGCGGATGCGTCCCTACGGCGTGGTGTTCCTTTACTTGGCCAACCGCTCTGCGGAAGATTCGTGGAAGAACGTCATCAAACAATATAACGTGGTAGGTGACAATGTGGTGCATTATAATCTTCCGGACGACCAACAACGAGCCATAGAACAATATCTGGGAGTGAACTGTTTTCCCTCTTACCGTCTTATCGGTGTAGACGGTCATGTGCTCGACGTAAATGCAGACCCTCGTAATCTGGACGCGTTGGAGGGACTGGTAAAACAGTTGGTTCTATCCGGGCAATAATCCGGTACGGATGACCAAAGGGCGAGGATAAAAACAAAAAGAAAGGGGGTGCCAGAAGGCTCGGTTTGATAGCCTCTCTTCCGGCACTCCCTTTTTGGGGGAATGATATTTCCGTGTGGGTTATTTCTTGATGACTTTGTGTACGATGCTGTTATCCGTCCCGTTGTGGAATTTGAAGATGTAAATTCCGGCAGGCAGGTCGGCAAAGTCGATAGTGCAGTTGCCTTCCGTCAAAGTCGTGCGACGCACACAGTTTCCGGCCAAGTTGAAGATGTCGGCTGTTTCATAGGTGTTACCTTCGATACGCAGCGAGCCGTTAGCATTGGGATAGAAGAGTGGTCCGTCTTCGTTTTTAGCTTGTCTGATGCCCGTGCCGTCTTTTATGGTGAACTGGATTCTCGGGGAAACCTCGTCATAGGAATCGTTAATGAACAGGGCACTGAAATAGTTTCCGGGTTCGAGCGTACCGGCTTTGATGCTCACGGTTCCTTCCGTGGCTCCGTAAGTGTAATAGAAACCGTCAAGCTCGTCCACGTTGGGGTCTTTGCCATCTTTGTAGACGCCTACCCAGTCTTTCGGTGTACCCGGACCGTCCTTGTAGTGGATGAGAATTGCTTCATCGGTGGAGAATTCCGTCTTGTCGGTAGACAGCGAAGATATGTCTTTGCCTACAGAGAAATAAACTCGTTCACGCGGTTCGAAGTACTGTCCCAAGGTGAAGTAATTCAAGAAATAATATCCTTTGGGCAGATCTTTCGCCAAAGTGAGTGTGCCTTCGGTGTTTCCGCCGAGGTAATCCCATGAGTCGGATGTATCAGCTGTGCCGGGAACTTCTCCCCGCTTGTAGATGCCGATCCAGTCGTTCTTCAGGCCCGGTGCGTTGGAGTAGGTCACCACGATGTCTTCTCCTTCTTCGAATTCGCTCTTTTCCAAACTGATTTGCGGTTCGGGACCGACATAGAACGGGATTCTTTCGCTGATTTCCGTATATCCCTCATCTTCAAATAGCACGGCATAGTATTCGTTGGTTTCGTCGATGGTGAAATTCATTGAACCGGATTGAGCCGGGGTATATTTCCATTTGTACGAAAGAACGGAATGCGGTTCTTCTCCTTTGCGGTAGATGCCGATCCATGCGTTTTGACCTTCAGGAGCATATTTGTAGTCGATGGTAATGGTCTCTCCCGGTATTACGCTTGTGTCCGTTATGGAAATGGAAGGCTTGCCTGCTATACTTCCTTCTACGGTAAACTGTCTGGTGTCTGACCATTCCGACCATTCCATATTGGTATCGCGGTATCTCATCCTTACATAATAGGTACCGTTTATCAGTTTGTTTTTCTCAATGGTAAGTTGGGTGATGTCTATATTTTCATTGAGGTCAATGGGGATGTGTAAGGGTTTCCCCGTAGAACCGTAAAGGTCTTCGACGTCGCGTACCTTGTTGTATTCTATGGTAGAAAAGTCTTGGTTGAGTGAGAATTGGTATTGTACGCTATTTAGTTGTTCATCCGTAGTGGTTTTATATGGACTTCCTTTAAACGTATAAGGCAGGGTGATGGTCTCTTCTGTTATTTCCTTGATTTCCGGCTTTTTTGGAGCAGCTTTACCCAAAGTGCGACTGAAGGAGTCTATTAGAATATTGTCCACTACCAGTTCCTTGTTACCGATGGCATAACACTCCGCTTTCATTTCTTTTTTATCGAAATCAAACTCCAGAATCTGGTAGCCCCAATAGTCAATGGTTTTTTGTACGTCATCGTAGTCTTGTTCGGAAGACATGCCCCACATTTGATCCCAAGAGGCAGCGCCGTTAATGATGTGATATAGCGGATAATCGGTCAACTGCCCCCTATGGTACAAATGGTGGTGACCTCCGTAGTTCAGTACGTGCTTCGGAGTCTCGGACAGAATGGGTATGATTTCATTTCTAACCCATGCCGAGATGTCACCAACGTATTGCTCAGCTTGGATAGGCCGATGGTTTACACTGATAATGAAGTCTACAGAATCGTCTTTTTTGGCAGCATCTACAATTTTTCTCACCCATTCTTTTTGGGCATCGCCGGTATGTTCAGTGGACAAAACAACGAAAAGGATACGGCCGGCTTGGTAGGCGTAATAGTTTTCCGTGCCACTGCTGATACCTTGGTAGGTAAGGTTCTCATAGTGGTAATGTGCGGCATATCTCTGCATACCCGGGTCGTTATAAGTTTCATGGTTTCCCACGGCTGTCATGATGGGGAGATAAGGTGACATGAGTTGCGATTTGAACAGGTGTATCTGTTCGTATTGGTCCAATGTACCTACGTCCACTTGGTCGCCGATATTCATAATCATGTTGATGTTTTCGGTAAGGTCGCCATATTTTTCTTCGATTTTACGTTGTGCTGCTTTCATTAGCCACTCATATCCGCTTCGGCTTTTGATTTGGTGATCACCCATTAACAGAATGCGCATGGGCTCATGGCTTTTGGGGGTCGGCATGGTGCGGAAATGGCATACTTTGCTTTTCTTGTCGTCACTGATAGCTTGGTAATAGTACACCGTGTTGGGTTGCAGTCCGATGAGGCGGATGGAGTTCCAATAATATGGGAAACCGTCTTCTGAAAGATTGTCAATGGTACCCTCTAAGGTCTGCGTCAGTTGGTCTTTTGAAGTTCCGTAAATGACTTTAGGGGTGTTTTCGAAAGAGGTTTTCCAACTAATCCAGATGGCGGTATCTTCCGCGCTTTGGAGGTAAGGTTTCGTCATATCGGCATAGCTGCCGGTTTTAGGCTCCACGGTCAGCCGGTGTGCCACGACTTGTCCACAGGCGTTTTCACCTTCGGCCGGTGTGTAGTAAATGTCAGCTTCGGAGTAATCTTTTCCTCCTATATTTATTGTCTCTCCCGGAGCAATGGTGTGGTCTTGTATGCTTTGCACGTAGCGGCAGAATTTTATAGGAGTCTCCAAGGTATCTTTGTGTTCATCGGTAAATGTTCTTATCAGGCGGACCGGGCTGTCTTGTGATAGAAAGGAAGATGAAATTTCGACGGTAGGTGTTCCTTGTCCCGATATGACTTTGCAACCGATAGGAGTCCTCCAATCGTAATGGGCGGCAGTTTCATTTTTGGGAGCCTCGAACGTGGACGTCTCATTGATTTTCATGACAGGGTTGCCTTCTATGCAGTCGGCTTGTGCCTGGGCATACCCGCAAATTGCTAACGAAAGCAACGGAAGTGTCAGCATTCTCTTTTTCATTCTTTTTTTCTTTTAAAGTTTATGTTGTCAAGTTTTGATGCAACAAAAATAGAGTAAACGTATTAAGAGCCAGTTGCGTTGCTTTTACATTCTTTTTGCAGGGTAGAAATACATCTGATTTCACGTAGAATCTTCGTAAACAGCGCCGTGCGACGGGCTTGTGAAGTAATATAGTTGAAATAAAACGGCTTGCGAATATCTTTCGTAAGCCGTTGATTTTTTATAGTAAAACATCTCTTTGTATCCTTCGTTTTTCCTAAGATGTGCGCAATTAGATTTGCACGGTGCATTTATATAGAGTTATATCAATAATAGGAAGCCTGCTTCCTGCATCATTTACAGCTTGCATAAATTCAGTACATTCTTGTTGTGTCATTTTCTTTTTGAGATAAGCGTAATACAGGAAGTCAAGAGTAGTCAGATAAGTAATACTATTTTGAGAACAATATTCTTTTATGTCCCTTAAATTGCTACTTCCTAAAACATCTTGGTTATCCCTGCAATAAATCATACAGGCACTTTCGCCTTTTCCCAATCTACGTTGTAATGAGAAGTATTCTTTCATAGATTCACCTTTAGGAGAAAAAGTCTCTTTTCTTAATTTTGAGAAATAACGAAGATAATTGTCAATGAGATTTCTTGTTTTAGAGTTCTTTGAAACTTCATTATAAACCACATCCAATACTATATATTCATATTCGGGGAATATATCCGGTAATAGTGAAAAGTTACCCGCTTCTATAAAATGGATAATCACATCAGCATCGAGTACTATTTTCGTTTTCTTGTGTCCCATTGATATTTATTTTACCGAGCAACTCCATATAATGGCTTTCCGAGATTTTCTCTTTATCGAATAAATTACGTGCTTTTTCTCCAAAATCACCGATAACCAAACCTTCATTTGCAGCTTCGTATAAAGCCGTATCATATCCGAAACATTTTGCAGAGTTTTTTACTCCTACTTCAGCAAATTGGGAACGTGTACTTTCTGAAATGAGGCCTATATTTAACAATCTATACAACAAGGCCGAACGAGAAACAGAGAAGTAATGTTCAAGTTTCAAAATTGTTGCCATAGAAATGCTTTTAGTCTTTAATTCATTCTCCGGTACCAGTTGGCAGATTCCGGATTCAGGCATTAATAATAAAGAAGCAAACATGTCGGCACTTTGTTCTACAAAGTTCTTGCTGTATCCGGGGTTGCATTTGTGCGGGGTAGGCTTTTCTTCTATAAACAAGTGATATAATTCGTGGGCAATTGTGAAATGCTGTCTTCCACGTGGCTGATTGGAATTGATAAGCATAAAACGATGCCCGGAATTGTCCTTTAAACACATGCCTGAAAAATTGTCAGACAGAGGTCTGAACACTGTAAGTATGTTCAATTTCAAAAGCAGACTTTTCAATGTGACAGGCTCGGATGCACTAAGCCCATTATCTGTGCGAAATGCTGATACTTGTTTTTCTATGATAAACTTATTCGGCTTCATTCTGTGCAATTCGTTCCATTTTAAGATATGATTTCACAATGTCCTTGAAATTTGCGATTTCTTTTAAGTCATTATCTTCCAAATCAGAAATTCTGAAAGCAGTAGCCATAATTTCATTATCAGCTTGGATATTATCTTCAAACAAAATGAAAGGTTCACAACCGAACATGTTTGAGATTCGTTCTAAAATATCATACGGAACTTCCCTAGTGCCTCCTTCATAATTACTATATGCAGAACGCTCAATCCCAATAGATTTGGCTATCTGTTCTTGTGTGAAGCCAGACAGCTCTCTAATCTTTTTTAGATTTTCTCCAATAATTTGATTTATCGTTCTCATGAGTGCCTCTTTTAGTTCTGTGGCAAAATTACTTTTAATTTATTATATAAACAAATATTGCCACGATTAGTTCGCTTATTTATAGTTATCTCTATAAATTTGAAACAACAGATTATAGAGAAGAAAGTCAAATCAAAGAAAAATTAGAGATGTCTGTACTTTATTTGTTGGCAAGCCATGTGCAGGCATGAATCAAGTTTGCGATATATTAAGGCGTATGAAAACAGGAAAATTGTGATGTACATACTTCTCGCTTGATTTTATTGCGAACAAAAGGGATAACTACCGGTGTGTAGCTTATTCCTTTTATTTGTATTATACTATCGGTGAAAAGCCTCAACCGATAAGGCAATAGTTATGAAAGAAACGAGATGGAATGTGGTACAATTTACCGATGTGTTTCGTTTATCATTGATTATCAGACTTCTCGGAACTGTGTGCAAATTGTGTGCAATGAACTTTTGTGTGTAAAGAAAAAGCCGCTACAAATTTCTTTATAACGGCTTAATTTTCTTTGCTTTATGTCTTGTGGACCAGCCTGGGCTTGAACCAGGGACCTCCAGATTATGAGAACGATAAGATGATGTTCTGTGATAGTCTGTTTTATTAATCTTTATTGAATATCAGTCAGTTGTAAAATCCGTCATTTACAATGAAACTCACTAAATCCCCCCTAACTGAAACCGTTTGTTTACGCATTGTTTACGCAGAATTTGAGAGATTGCATATTGCCGTTGAACCCATTAAGCATACAGTACTATTACTTTTATTAA
>NZ_CFQRNQ010000029.1:0-29553 GCF_986071375.1 Paraprevotella sp.
CTTTGATATTATTATGCTACTTAAGCTTCCTCAACAGCAGCCTGCGCCGCAGCAAGACGGGCGATAGGCACGCGGAAAGGAGAACAAGAAGCATAGTCCATTCCTATCTTAGCGCAGAATTTCACAGAAGAAGGTTCACCGCCATGCTCTCCGCAAATGCCGGTACGGATATTCGGGCGTACGCTACGTCCCTTTTCCACTGCCATCTTAATGAGTTGGCCTACACCGTTCTGGTCCAACACTTGGAAGGGATCCACCGCCAGAATCTTCTTTTCCAGATACACCGGCAAGAAACTGGCAATATCATCACGCGAGTAACCGAATGTCATCTGTGTCAAATCGTTCGTTCCGAAAGAGAAGTACTCGGCTTCCGAAGCGATACGGTTGGCTGTCAGGGCCGCACGAGGAGTCTCTATCATAGTGCCGATTTCAAACTCCACTTCGATACCCTCTTCGGCGAAAACTTCCTTAGCCGTAGCCAAAATGACTTCTTTCTGCTGTTTCAATTCGTAAAGAATACCTACCAACGGTACCATGATTTCTGGTTTCGGGTCCTTACCTTCTTTCTTCAACTCGCAGGCTGCACCCAAAATGGCACGGGTCTGCATTTCGGTTATTTCCGGGAAAGTAATCCCCAAACGGCACCCACGATGACCCAACATCGGATTGTTCTCGGCAAGGCTTTCCACACGTTTCTGGATTTCTTCCACACTGACACCCATCTCATCGGCCATCTTCTGTTGTCCCTTCAAGTCATGGGGGACAAATTCATGGAGTGGGGGGTCGAGCAAACGAATGTTCACCGGACAGCCATCCATAGCTTCAAGAATACCCTTAAAGTCGCTCTTCTGATAAGGAAGCAGTTTGGCCAAAGCTTTTTTACGGCCTTCCACGCTATCGGCCAGAATCATCTCACGCATGGCCACAATCTTCTGGTCTTCAAAGAACATGTGTTCCGTACGGGTCAAACCGATACCCTTTGCTCCGAAAGAACGAGCCACTTGTGCATCGTGGGGCGTGTCGGCATTCGTCCGTACCTGAAGCTTCGTATATTTGTCACACAAATCCATCAGAGCCTTAAAGTCACCAGACAGCTCAGCCGCTTTCGTCGGTATTTCTCCGGCATAAACTTGTCCCGTAGAACCGTTCAAGGAGATGTAATCACCTTCTTTATATACAACGCCTTCAATCTCCACAGTCTTGTTCTTGTAGTTCACATTGATGGCACCGGCACCGGACACACAACATTTACCCATACCACGAGCTACCACAGCAGCATGGGAGGTCATGCCTCCACGGGCGGTGAGGATACCTTCGGCTGCCGACATGCCGGCCAAATCTTCGGGAGAGGTCTCGATACGTACCATAACCACCCGATGGCCGTCCTCACGCCATTTCTGGGCATCGTCTGCGTGGAACACGATTTGTCCGCATGCCGCACCCGGAGAAGCCGGCAAACCTTGCGTAATCACCTTGGCTTTCTTCAACGCATCCTTATCGAACACAGGATGGAGAAGCTCATCCAGTTTTTGAGGTTCACAACGTTTCAATGCCGTTTTTTCGTCTATCAATCCTTCACGTACCAAGTCCATGGCAATCTTCACCATGGCCGTACCGGTACGTTTGCCGTTGCGCGTCTGCAAGAACCAAAGTTTGCCTTCCTGGACCGTGAACTCCATATCCTGCATATCGCGATAGTGGTTTTCCAATTTAGCCTGAATGGCATCAAGTTCTTTATAAATCTCAGGCATAGCCTCTTCCATCGAAGGATATTTGGCAGCACGTTCCTCTTCCGAGATACCTTGCAGGGCAGCCCAACGGCGTGAACCTTCTATCGTAATTTGCTGAGGTGTACGGATTCCAGCCACAACATCCTCACCTTGTGCATTCACAAGATACTCACCGTTGAACAGATTCTCACCCGTTGCGGCATCGCGGCTAAAACAAACACCCGTAGCCGACGTCTCGCCCATATTGCCGAATACCATAGCCATGACAGAAACAGCCGTACCCCATTCGTCGGGTATGCCCTCCATCTTACGGTAAAGGATAGCACGTTCGTTCATCCAACTGCGGAATACGGCGCAGATGGCTCCCCAGAGTTGCTCCATCGGGTCGGTAGGGAAGTCGTTTCCGGTCCGTTCCTTGATAGCTTTCTTAAAACGAGCCACCAAATCTTTCAACTCATCCACCGACAAATCCTTGTCCAACTCTATCCCGCGAATGGCTTTCACTTCGTCTATGATGGCTTCGAACGGGTCGATATCCTCCTTATTCACCGGTTTCATACCCAACACTACGTCACCGTACATCTGAACAAAACGGCGGTAAGAATCGTACACGAAATGAGGATTGCCCGTCTTGCGCACCATTCCTTCGGCTACTTCATCATTCAAGCCCAAGTTAAGAATGGTGTCCATCATTCCCGGCATGGAAGCCCGGGCACCGGAACGAACCGAAACCAACAACGGATTCTCAGTGCTTCCGAACTTACTGTTCATCAGGTTTTCTACATGGGCTACCGCAGCATTGACCTCAGCTTGGAGTATTTCTACGATTTTCTCTTGCCCTACCTCATAGTATTCATTGCAAACATCAGTTGCAATAGTAAAACCGGGAGGCACAGGTATGCCGATAAGATTCATTTCGGCGAGATTAGCACCTTTGCCACCAAGTCTCTCTCTCATCTGGGCATTGCCCTCAGCCTGCCCGTTTCCAAAAGTATAAACTCTTTTTTCACTCATTTTTCAAAGTTTGTTTTTGAATTAGTTAACAAAATGAATTAATGCAAAACTACTCAAAAAAAATGGGCTGCAAAAGGAAAAACAAGAAAAAATGCAAAAAAAATGCTACTTTTGTTCCCTGAAATCAAAATAAGAAACCCAATAAACTCATCGGATATGACCCGAAAAAGAAAAGAATTCCCTATATTAGAGAATATTACAATTACGGATGTGGCAGCCGAGGGCAAAGCTCTGGCCCGTGTGGACGACATGGTAGTTTTCGTTCCCTTTGTCGTTCCCGGAGATGTGGTCGACCTGAAAATCCAAAAGAAAAAACATCATTATTGCGAAGCGACAGCCGTAAAGTTCCACCAATACTCTCCATTTCGGG
This sequence comes from Paraprevotella sp., assembly GCF_986071375.1. Classification (NCBI taxonomy): domain Bacteria; kingdom Pseudomonadati; phylum Bacteroidota; class Bacteroidia; order Bacteroidales; family Prevotellaceae; genus Paraprevotella; species Paraprevotella sp. The sequence goes on from NZ_CFQRNQ010000029.1 coordinate 3,115, forward strand.
CCGTACCTTTCTGCCCGCATTTCGGAGTTTGCGGCGGTTGCAAGTGGCAGTGTCTCCCATATAAAGAGCAGCTCAAATACAAGCAACAGCAAGTTTTGGATAACCTTACCCGCATCGGTAAGGTAGAACTCAACGGCATACAACCTATATTGGGTTCCGTGAAAACGGAAGAATACCGAAACAAGTTGGAATTCGGCTTTTCAAACAAGAGATGGCTGACACCGGAAGAAATAGCGTCCGGAAACGCATATCCGCAGAACGGAGCCGTAGGATTCCACACCTGCGGTTCGTTCGACAAGATATTACCCATCGAACAATGTCGTCTGATGGACGATATCAATAACCGCATCCGTAACGCCATCCGTGACTACGGATACGAGCATCGGTTGACATTCCACGATCAGCGGGAACATGCCGGATTATTGCGTAACATGATGATCCGCAATTCCAATACGGGCGAATTGATGCTTCTTATGCAGTTCTGCATCACCAACGATACGGAAAAAGCGCAGGCCGAGGCATTGATGGGTTATCTGGCCGAAACATTCCCGGAGATTACCTCTTTATTATACGTAAACAACCTCAAATATAATGATACGATAGGAGACTTGGATGTCATCACGTTTAGGGGAAACGACCACATTTACCTGCAGATGGAAAATCTGAGGTTCAAGGTCGGTCCGAAAAGTTTCTACCAGACCAATACCGACCAGGCGTATGAATTATATAAGGTAGCGCGAGACTTTGCAGGCCTCACCGGTACGGAACTGGTTTACGACTTGTATACCGGAACCGGAACCATCGCCAATTTCGTGGCCGGGAAAGCCCGGAAGGTCATCGGAATAGAATATGTGCCCGAAGCCATTGAGGATGCCAAAATCAATTCACAAATCAACGGAATCGGCAATACCCTGTTTTTCGCCGGTGACATGAAGGACATCCTGAACAAGGAATTCATCGCGGCACACGGCCAACCGGACGTAATCATCACGGACCCTCCAAGAGCCGGCATGCACAAAGACGTCATAGAGACCATCCTGTTTGCCGCACCGCATCGCATCGTCTACGTCAGTTGCAATCCGGCCACACAGGCGCGTGACCTGGCTTTGTTGGATTCTCAATACAAAATCATGGGAGTACGCCCCGTGGACATGTTCCCACATACGCAGCACGTGGAAAACGTGGTCATGTTGGAAAGAAGAGCGTAAACACAAAAAATGCAGGAAAGGTTTCAAGTTCCAACCTTCCTGCATTTTCTATGTATCAAGATTCGGAGTTATTCCCAAAAGAACTTCTCCACCACTGCGGCCACACCGTCCTCCTCATTCGAGAGAGTAACATAGTCTGCGGCTTTTTTTACGACATCCTGCGCATTAGCCATGGCTATTCCCAGACCTGCAAACTGTATCATGGATAAGTCGTTGAATCCGTCGCCCACAGCCACCATTTCTTCCGGCTTCATGCCCAACTCGTCCAATAGGACGGCAAGGCTTCGCGCCTTGTCGATACCATTGGGCACCAATTCCAGGAAAAACGGTTCGGAGCGGAATACATTCATCTGCCCTTCCAAATCTTGCTTCATCTTTTGCTCCAGTACGGACAACGGTTCGGGGTCGCCCACAATCAGGCACTTCGGGACAGGGAAATCGAACACTTCCAGGAAATTCGGCACAGTAATACTGGGCATCCTGTTCAGAAAAGCCTCATGCTGCACATACGGATTCCCTGCGTCTTCCGATACGATATACTCGTCCTTATAGCTCAATATTACGAAACCGTTCTTCTTCGCGCATTCATATAAATAAGGATATACTTTCGGGTCGAGTTCATTCTCATACATCATCTTCTTGGTTTTCCAATCAATGATTTGCCCCCCGTTGTAAGACAGGATATAGCCTTCGAAGTCTCCGAGGCGCAATTCTTCGGCCAAAGGGACGATGCCGTAGGTGGGCCGTCCGGAAGCCAACACGATCTTCACGCCTGCTTCCTGTGCCCGGATGAGGGTTTCCCTCGTGTATGCCGTGATTTCTTTTTTCTTGTTCGTCAAGGTTCCGTCCAAATCCAGAACCAAAATCTTGTATTTCATAAATTCTCAGATTTTCAATGATAATGCAATCCGTTTGCGCTCCTTGTCCACTTGCAGCACGCGTACGTTCACCTGTTGGTGGAGCGAAACGACCTCGTTCGGGTCACTTACATAGCGGTCTGCCAACTGCGAAATATGTACCAAACCTTTCTCATGCACCCCGATGTCTACGAAACAACCGAAATTCGTAATATTGGAAATGATGCCCGGCAATACCATCCCTTCCCTCAGGTCATCCATCGTGCGTACATTGGGATCGAAAGAAAAGGCCTTTATTTTGCTGCGCGGATCACGCCCCGGTTTATCCAGTTCGCCCATGATATCGTTCAGCGTAGGAAGGCCGCAATCCTCAGTCGCATACCGTTCCAAGGGAATGCTCCGCCGCAAATCCTTGTTACGGATGAGTTCCTCCACAGAAGCCCCCACATCCTTGGCCATCCTTTGCACCAAGGCATAACGTTCCGGATGTACGGCTGTATTGTCCAAGGGATCCTCACCTCCCGGAATGCGCAAGAAACCGGCGCACTGCTCAAAAGCTTTCGCCCCCATGCGTTTCACTTTCATCAAATCCCGCCGGGTGGGGAAGGGGCCGTTTTCCGCACGGTAGTCCACGATATTCTGCGCCAGTTGCGGTCCCAACCCCGAAACGTAAGTCAATAGTTGGCAACTCGCAGTATTCAAGTTGACTCCCACGGCATTCACGCAAGACTCTACCGTACGGTTCAACGTTTCCCGCAGTTTCGTCTGGTCCACGTCGTGCTGGTATTGCCCGACACCAATGGATTTCGGGTCTATCTTCACCAATTCCGCCAACGGGTCCATCAACCTGCGTCCGATGGAAACGGCACCGCGCACCGTCACGTCATATTCCGGAAATTCCTCACGGGCGATTTTGGAAGCCGAATAGATGGAAGCCCCGTCTTCACTCACCACGAACGCTTCTACCGGACGGTCGAAACGGACAGATTGCACGAAGCTCTCCGTCTCGCGACTGGCCGTACCGTTCCCTATGGCTATGGCCTGTATGTCGTACTGTTCCACTAATTTCTGCAACTTCCGTTGCGCCTGTGCATATTCATTACGCGGAGGGTGGGGGTATACCGCTTCGTTATGCAACAAATTCCCCTGGGCATCCAAGCATACCACCTTGCATCCCGTACGGAATCCGGGGTCTAAGCCCAACACGCGTTTCTGCCCCAAAGGCGGAGCCAAAAGCAGTTGGTGAAGATTTTGCGCGAAGACCCTGATGGCCTCATCATCGGCTTTTTGTTTGGAAGCGGCTGCAAATTCCGTTTCGATGGAAGGTTTAATCAAACGCTTATAACTATCTGTCAATGCGGAAGCTACAAGTTTACTACATTCACCGTTCCCTTTGACGCACAAACGATTCAAGTTCTCTACGCAGGTCTCGTCGTCCGGCGAAATAGCCACCTTCAGGATACCTTCCGCCTCTCCGCGTCGCAAAGCCAACAGGCGATGGGATGAACATCGCTTCAACGGTTCGCTGAAATCAAAATAATCACGGTATTTTGCCCCTTCCTCCTCTTTACCCTTCACCACTTTGGAACTGATGACGGCTCCACAGCGGAACTGTTGGCGCACGGCATTCCGGCAACGTTCGTTCTCGTTGAACTGTTCGGCCAAAATATCCGAAGCCCCAGCCAAAGCCTCGTCCGCATCCTTTACTTGCCCGTTCACATAACGTCCGGCCACTTCGCGTATGTGCGCCTCACGCTGCATGGCGATAATTACGGCCAAGGGCTCCAGTCCTTTCTGCCGGGCAATCTCGGCACGCGTACGACGTTTCGGTTTATAAGGCAAATAGATGTCTTCCAATTCCGTAGCGTCCCAACAAGCCACGATTCTCCGTTTCAGTTCATCGGTCAACTTGTCTTGCGCCTCGATGGAAGCCAATATCGTTTCCTTTCGTTTCCCCGTCTCGACCAATTTGTCATACACTCTTTTGATTTCTCCGATTTGCACTTCATCCAGCCCTCCGGTCATCTCCTTACGGTAACGGCTGATAAAAGGGATGGTAGCCCCTTCCGCTAATAAATCCAAGGTGCGTGCCACTTGTCTTTCGGCAATGGAAAGTGTAGCGGCAACCATCTTGCTCAATTCCGGTTGCATAAAATAAGATAAAAATTATTCTTCACGAGCCGCACGCAATATCAGCGTGGTAGCCCCGATAGTGACTATGCTGCCGTCCTCCAGTCTCACACGGTCATAGTCTGTCAATATGTCATTCATATAAAAAGTGCCGGTATTGCTCGGCGCGTCGCGCAAGGTGTACACCAGACGACCGTTCTTGTCCCGCTTCACATTGATGATGCAATGCTTGGTGTCCACACTGGGGTCTACTGTCTCGATGGGGGTAGAAATGGCAGTCCCTTTCACATACCGTCCGATTACGTTGTCGCCCAACTTCAGCGGAAGCACCTGCTTATAGTGGAAGACGTTCTCCACCACAACGATGCTGCCGTATGCGTCATCGTTCTCGTTCTCGTCCACGGTCTCTTCCTTACGTGTAGCCCTCAATTTGGATACCCCGATACGTATGCCGAACTGCTTGCGGCATTCCGGACATTCGAAAACAAGCGACTGCCCGTCTTCATACTGGGTTTCGTCAAAAGTGATATAATGGTCACATTTAGGACAACGTACTCTTTTCATTCCTTGTATTCCTTACTTGATTTGGTAAACCCATGCGTAAGCAAATTCTTCCGACCGGTCACTCAAAGCGTTCATCTTGGCATGCGCTTCCGCTTCGGATGCAAATCCCGGAAAAACCACACGCACCATATTTCCTTTTTTATATACTTGCGCCTCTTTGTAACCTTCCTTATGAAGCCGTTCGACATACGCTTTCGCGTTCTTTTCCGGTATGGCACTGGCCACCACGACGCAAAAACCGCTTTCCACTGCCACCGAAACAGCCGCCTTTTGGACGGTTTCCGGTTGGACAGCAGCCGACACCGGACTTTCCACACCCGTTCCTGAACCCTTGACTTGTATTTCTTCCGGCTTGTTGAATGCCTCAGGCACAGTTTCCTGTACCGCAGGCATCCACATCAGGCGAGCAAACTCGGCCTGGCTTGCGGAAGATACCCCCGTGTTCTTGGCATCGGGAGACATCAGGAAAAACAAGAGTACCACGGCAGCCACGGCAGCAATGTTTTGCAGCCACGCCGTCTTCAGCCGGATGGTAATTTCTCCGCGTGCCACAGGTTCGCTTTCGACCGTCACTGTTTCGGGCTTTCTTTCGGGGACTGTACGCGAAACCTCGACGGCCAATGACGCTTCCACCGTTTTTTCCGCCTGCAAAGGTTCGAACAGCAAGGCATCCAAACCATAATAAGCCGGACAGACCGTACCGGCCTGACAAGGTGAAAACTCCACATTGTTCCGTTCGTCCAACATCAATACGCCAATGCTCCCAAGGTCGTACGTACCTGCCTCCCACAATTCCTGTTGCAGGTCACGGATCTGTTCCCCGAGCATGGTTCTCGCTTCGATGTCGGAACAACCGTATGCTTCCACGTATGAACGGACCAACAACCCGTCATCGGCTTTCAGGCGTTCGTTGAACCCCACCGTGCGGATAGGAGGTAAAAACAGATTCTCATCTTCCACGTATTTGGCCGGGGCGTTGCAAGTCACGAATCCCCCGATTTGCGGAACCACCACGCAGTCGTGGTCCAACAACAATATCTCGATATGTTTTACTAACTCTTTCACACTACAAATTTACGGCTTTCCCGTTGACATTGCTAATTTTTGCAGAAAAAGTTATCAAATATTTCAGCTTGTATTGTTGATAGCCCTATTTTTCATTACTTTTGCCTGTGGTTAATAGCAACGAAAGTATGAATATAGCGATTGTAGGCAGCGGCTACGTAGGTTTGGTAACCGGTGCATGTTTTGCCGAAATAGGGGTCAATGTCACTTGTGTAGACGTGGACCGGAATAAAATTGAAAAGCTCAAACAAGGTGAAATTCCTATTTACGAACCAGGCCTGAAAGAGTTGGTCTTGAAGAATCAAAAGGCAGGGCGGTTGGATTTCACCACCACGCTCGAAAGCGTGCTCGACAAGGTGCAGGTGATATTCAGTGCTGTGGGGACTCCACCCGACGAAGACGGAAGCGCGGACTTGAAATACGTCCTACAAGTTGCTCGAACTATAGGTAGATATATGACTGATTACAAACTGGTTGTCACTAAGAGCACCGTTCCTGTCGGTACGGCGCGGAAAGTGCGCCACGCCATTCAGGAAGAATTGGACAAACGGGGTCTTGACATCAAATTCGATGTAGCTTCCAATCCGGAGTTCCTGAAAGAAGGCAACGCCATCAGCGACTTCATGAGCCCGGACCGCGTGGTGGTAGGCGTGGAGTCTGAAAAAGCCAAGGAACTGATGACCAAACTCTACAAACCTTTCCTTATTAACAATTTCCGGGTGATATTCATGGACATTCCCTCTGCAGAGATGACGAAATACGCGGCGAACTCCATGTTGGCCACACGTATCTCTTTCATGAACGACATCGCCAATTTGTGCGAACGCGTGGGAGCGGATGTCAACATGGTGCGCAACGGTATCGGAGCCGACACCCGTATCGGCCGCAAGTTCCTATATGCCGGATGCGGCTACGGAGGCTCTTGTTTTCCCAAAGACGTGAAGGCACTCATCAAGACGGCCGAGCAAAACGGGTACGAAATGGCTGTGCTGAAAGCCGTAGAGACAGTAAACGAACGTCAAAAATCCATCCTTTTCCACAAGTTGGACGCGGCATGGCAACATGAGTTGGCTGGCAAGACCGTCACATTGTGGGGACTGGCTTTCAAGCCAGAGACGGACGACATGCGCGAAGCCCCTTCTCTCATCCTTATCCGGAAATTATTGGAAGCCGGATGCACGGTTCGTGTCTACGATCCGGAAGCCATGAACGAATGTCGCCGCCGTTTGGGTGACGCAGTCATTTATGCCCGTGACATGTACGAAGCGGCATTGGATGCCGACGCGCTGCTCTTAGTGACCGAATGGAAGGAATTCCGCCTGCCGGCTTGGGGCGTGCTGAAGAAGACGATGAGCGGACGGCTCGTCATCGACGGGCGTAACGTATATGACGCAGGCGAAGTACGCGAAGCCGGATTTGAATACCATTGTATCGGAAAGTAATGAAATGGATACATCATATTATATACGGTAGTCTTTTAGTGTCCGTGGCTGTGTGGACAAGTTGCGGCACAAGGGACAACCGGACTCCAAACGGGGATACTCCCGAACCGGAAGACCAGGAGGCCAAAAAAGCTTTGCAGGGAATCTGGATTGACCAGGAGACCGAGACCGTTTCGTTCTGCGCCAAAGGGGACACCATCTATTACCCCGATACGGCCAACGTACCGGTACGTTTTTTCATCCGTAAGGACACTTTATTTTTGGCCGGAGGGGGAGATACGACCGCTTATCCCATAGACAAGAGAGGAAATCACCTTTTCCACTTTCATTCAGCCACGGGTGAGATCGTGAAGCTCGTCCGGTCGGAAGACCCGAACGACAGTATCTATTTCATCCACCGGCAAGCCGCCACGCTCACCTACAATGAAGTCGTAAAAAAAGACACAGTAGTGTTCCATGGCGGCGAGCGTTACCATTGCTATGTCTACGTCAACCCCTCGCGCTTGAAAGTATATAAGACAAGTTATACGGACGAGGGCATCGCCGTGGAAAATGTATACTACGACAACGTGATTCACATTTGTGTGTACAAGGGGAAGACATGCTTGTTTTCACAAGACTACACCCGGAAGAGTTTCACCGGGCTCGTACCTAGTGGCTTTCTGAACCAGGCCATCCTGTCGAATATGGTATTTTCCGAAGCCGGTCCGCGAGGATGCCATTTCAATGCCACGGTATGTATCCCCGACGATGCCAGTTGCTATATGGTCAATATCTGTGTAGGATACGACGGCAAGCCGACAATGGAACTTCTCGAGTATTAACCCCTGCACACCATCATGAACAGAACATACAAGATTTTAAGCGTCCTTTTATTGGGGAGTTACGGTCTGGGCATTCAAATACTTGATGCCCAGACCGTAACCGGAAGAATTACGGACCGGAAATCCTGTCCGGTAACAGGGGCTACGGTAGTATTGCAGGCTCCGGATTCCACATTCGTCAGTGCCGCCGTATCGGATGCCGACGGACATTTCACCCTACCGGCCCAACCGGAGCAGTATCGCCTGATTGTACAACACCTTTTATACCGTTCACAAACCGTAAACGGAACAGGAAAGGATGCCGGGACCATTGTACTACAACCGGCTGACCGCACCATCGGTGAGGTCGTGGTCAAAGCCGAGCGCCCCATAGTAAGAGTGGAAGAGGGGAGGTTGAACTATGATTTGGAACAAATCGTCCGGGACAAAGTCGTCAACAACACTTACGAGGCCTTGCAGAGGTTGCCCGGCGTGCAAGAGATAGGGGGCAAATTGACCTTGGCCGGTGCCGGAGAGGTCACGGTCATCCTGAACGGCAAGCCCACTACGATGGATGCGGGACAGTTGGAGACCCTTTTGCGGAATACTCCGGTCAGCCGCGTGGAGAAAGTGGAGGTCATGTATAGTACTCCGCCGCAATATCACGTAAGAGGAGCTTCCCTGAACGTCGTTCTGAAACGTCCCAACGACTATTCCTTTCAGGGCGAAGTCAACGTAACTTATGACAACTGCTACTTCAACGCGGGCAATGCCACCGGGAATTTCCGTTTCTCAACCCCGAAACTGGCATTGGATGCCATGTACGGCATAGACCGTATACACACGATGCAATATTACAACTTATTTTCACGGCACACCCTGGACGGACAGATATATTCCATAGAAGAAAACGAACAGCTTCGCAACAAAGCTTACAGGCATAACATGCGGGTGGCCGGAGAATACCACTTCAACGAGAACAGCAGCATAGACTTGGCTTATACCGGCAAATACATGCCGAATATACAAGAGGACGCGCAAACAACAGGAAATTTCCAAACCAGTGACATAGACGGCCGTCGCGAAGCCCAGATGCACAACATCGCATTGCACCTCCGTTCGGGATTCGGCCTGGATGCCGGCGGGGACTATACGCACTATACGACCGACAACAGGCGGTGGATGCACGCCGAGTATGCCGACGGCAACCGGAACCGTTTCACCTTGGTTGGCGGGCAACGGATAGACCGCTACAACGTGTATGCCGACCAGAAACACAAACTGTCCCAAGGATGGAATCTGGGATATGGCGTCTCTTATACACAAACCCATAACCATGACTTTCAAACCTACACCGAGGTGGAAGGCGACATCGCCACTCCCTCTACGGACTCCAAGTTAAAAGAACAGACCACAGACTTCTACGTATCGTTGGGAAAAGATTACCCCGGTGGTATATCATGGTCGGTATCGGGCACAGGGGAGTATTACTCCATCGGCAATTACCGCAAATGGGCTTTCTACCCTCAGGCTTCCCTCACTTACATGAAGACTCCCGAACACATCCTGCAACTCTCGCTCTCCACCCGAAAGACTTATCCGGGATATTGGGAAATGCAGTCTTCCGTCAGCTATATCAACGGATATTCCGAAATATGGGGCACACCCGGATTGCGTCCTCAGACGAACTACAGTGTGAATGCCAACTACATCCTGAAGCAGAAGTATGTCTTCGGCGCATACTTCTCCCGTACCCAAGACCAGTTCATGCAAACGGCCTATCAGTCCACAGAACGGTTGGCCATGATTTACAAGATGATGAACTGGAACTACACACAGTACGTAGGCCTCATGGCCACGGTGCCGTTCCAGGTCGGAACGTGGTGGGATTCCCGTTGGGTAGCGGTGGAACAATACGCACGCCACCGTTGCGACGACTTTTTCGACCTTCCTTTCGACCGGAAAAAGTGGATTTTGCAGTGCCAATGGGACAACACGTTCAAGCTGAACAAGAATCTGGCTTTCGAATTGCGCGGATTCATGCAGACTCCGGCCATACAAGGTACATACGACCTGAAAATGGTGGGTACGGTAGATGCCGGGGTGAAATGGACCTTTGCCGGAGGCAAAGCCACACTCTCTGCCCGTTGTAGCGACATATTCAATACAAGTATGCCGGAATGTAACCTACGTTACGGAGGTCAGGACGTGAGAATGGAAAACTCTTTTTACCTAAGAACGTTCACCCTGAACTTCAATTTCCGTTTCGGAGGATATAAGAAAAAGGAAATCAAGGAAGTGGATACTTCCCGGTTCAGGCATTGAGCGTACGTCCGTTCTGTATATTTTTCAGAATATCCGGTGAGCCTCTCCGCGCACCTTCCTCCAAGCATAAAATCAATCTCCTGAAAATGAAAAATCGTTTGCCGCAGAACGGAAAATCATTCTCAGCCGATTGATTTTTCAATCTCAGGAGATTGATTTTACATCCATAAGTATCTATTATACAAAGGTTTAGAAAATCATGATTTTATCTTAAAAACAAAAGGACACGACACTATGGCTGTAAAGAAAAACAATAAGAGGGAAAAGAAAAGGAAAAGAATGAAAGAGAAATTTGGCCATTGGAATAATTTTGCTTAACTTGCCCTGGTAATTCATAAACAGAACTGGGAACTATGAAAAAAATCTTGCAAGAATTCAAGCAATTTGCCATGCGTGGCAATGTGGTGGACATGGCGGTCGGTATCATTATCGGCGGTGCCTTCGGTAAAATCGTTTCTTCGGTGGTGGCCGACATCATCATGCCGCCCGTCGGATTGCTCATCGGCGGAGTGAATTTCTCCGACCTGAAAATCACATTGAAAGAAGCAGTCGTGGAGGAAGGGGCAGAGGTGACGCCGGCCGTCACGCTGAATTACGGTAATTTTATCCAGACCACGTTGGACTTCATCATCATTGCACTGGCCATCTTCCTTTTGGTAAAGGGAATGAACGCCCTCAACAAAAAGAAGAAAGAGGAACCGAAAGCTCCGGCTGCCCCTCCGGCCGACATCCAACTGCTCACGGAAATCAGGGACTTACTGAAAAAAGAGAAATAAAAAAACCGTCCGTTTGCCTTCGCGATGAAGCAAACGGACGGTCCATTAATGCGGAACAACAATTCTATCAGGAAACACCGCCTGTATTTTCCCTCTTTTCTGCGCTTCCTTGCGAAACGGTTGCAGATTTCTTCTTATTAAAATATCTTCGAGGCTTATTCTTGTTTTTCTTCTCTGTCAAAGATGGCGATTTCGGCGCGTCCCCATTTACCGGCGCACTTTTTGAACCGGAAGCTTGTGCCTTGGTATTGTTTGGAGTATGTGTTTGTGGGATGGGGCTTCTTTTTCTGCGGTTTCCCGATTTGCCTTGCCGCCCGCCGTGTCTTGGACTTCCATGTCTGCCATTCCCCTTTTCGCCACCTTTTTCCGGCCGATAGGCCGGGCCTTCTCCAAGCCCTTCCGGCAGGGAACGTTTTTCTATTTCAGTTTCAAGGAAATGCTCGATGGAAGCAAAACGTTGCTGGTCTTTCTCGCTCACCAAGGTTATCGCCTCTCCGTCGTTGTTGGCGCGGGCTGTACGACCGATACGGTGCACATAATCTTCGGCATCATGAGGCACATCGAAATTGATGACCAACTGGATATCGTCGATGTCGATGCCACGCGCCACAATGTCCGTAGCTACCAACACGTCGATTTGTTGGGCTTTGAACTTATACATCACTTCGTCACGCTCCTGCTGTTCCAAATCCGAGTGCATGGCACCGACCTTAAATCCGGCACGTCCCAAGGCAATGGCCATGTCTTTCACTTTCAATTTGGAAGACGCAAAGACAATCACGCGATGTGGAGGCCGCTCAGCAAACAGCTTTTTGACTAATGACACCTTTTGCGCCTCATAGCATACGTAAGCCGACTGCACGATTTTGTCGGCCGGTTTCGATACGGCCAGTTTCACTTCTACCGGATCGTGCAGGATGGTGCGCGCCAAGTCTTGAATCTTCCGGGGCATCGTGGCCGAAAACATGATGGTCTGGCGTTCTTTGGGCAAATACTTGACAATCTGCATGATGTCGTCGCTGAAACCCATGTCCAACATGCGGTCTGCCTCATCTAATACAAAGAAAGACACTTCAGACAAATCTACGTTGCCTAAACTCAAATGACTGATTAAGCGTCCCGGCGTGGCGATTATCACGTCGGCTCCCATGGCCAACCCGCGTTTCTCCTGCTCGTAACGTATCCCGTCGTTTCCACCATATACAGCTACGCTCGACACGTTCATATAATAGGAAAACCCCTCCATGGCCTGGTCTATTTGTTGGGCCAATTCCCGGGTGGGGGACATAATGATACAATTAATGGCTTTTTCGGGATAACCGCCATCGCTTAGCTTACTCAATATGGGAAGCAGGAAAGCCGCAGTCTTACCCGTCCCCGTCTGCGCCACACCAATCATGTCACGCCCCTCGAGAATCACGGGGATGGCATGTTCCTGAATAGGCGTGCACTCGGTAAAATTCATATCGTCCAAGGCATCGAGCACTTGGTCGCTTAAATCCAAATCGTAAAAATCCACTGTTCTAATTTGTGTTTAAATCCTACATCCACTCTACTGCGGTGCCTTTTTATAAAGGAAGAACGCAATAAAGGCAAATATTATATTGGGCAGCCACGCCGCCAAAGCCGGCGGCCAGTCTGCATTGATTGCAAAAGTAGACGAAACCGTCTGGAACAAAATGTAAGAGGCACTTAGTGCCAACCCGATGCCCAAATACAGTCCCATGCCCCCTTTCCGCTTCCGCGCCGAAAGGGAAAGACCGATAATCGTCAGGATGAACGAAGCAAAGGGAGTGGCAAACCGTTTCTGGTACTCCACCTCGAACGGTTTCACATTCCCCGAGCCACGGGCACGCTGCTTGACGATATATTCTTTCAGTTCCGGACTGGTCAAGGTTTCCTGTTGGTTACGCGTCAGCAAGAAGTCCGACGGTTCCATGGCGATGATGGAATCTATCCTCGAACCATGGGAAATGTACTCACGCATGCCTTTCAATTCGCGGAGCGTGTAGTTGTTGATTCGCCAATGGTAACGCTCGTCCGACAATGTGTCGTAAGACACCGAAGCCGCCGTAAGGTGTGACACAAGCTTCTTGTTCACAAACTTGTCCAACGAGAAATGATAACCGGTCTTGGTACGCCCGTCGAAATGTTCGATAAACGCAATAACCCCCGTATCGACCTGTAGTTGCACATTCTGGGCGAATTCCGTCCTTTTTTTCTTTTTATATGTGTTCTCAAAGTTTAGTCGCGTGACGCTTCCCTTAGGAATAACGTAGGCTCCCAACAGGAAAGTCATCACCGCAATGATGGCTGCCGAAATCATATAAGGGCGCATCAGGCGCTTGAAACTCATCCCGGCGGCCATCATGGCGATAATCTCCGAATTCTCTGCCAGTTTGGAGGTGAAGAATATCACAGAGATGAACACGAACAGCGGACTGAACAAATTGGAAAAATAAGGGACGAAGTTGGCGTAGTACTCGAAAATGATACCTTTCCACGGGGCATGGTTGGTCGTAAACTTATCGATATTCTCATTGAAGTCGAACACCACGGCAATGGAAATAATCAATGCTATGGAAAAGAAATATGTACCCAGGAACTTCTTGATAAGATACACATCCAACTTGGAAATGAGACGTTTATACCACTTCATATACAGTACTTCTTTAATTATAGCCGTGCGGCCACCCTTTTTACCATCAAGGCTTTCCAAGAAGAGAAGTCCCCGACTATGATATGGCGTCGCGCCTCGCGTGTCAGCCACAGATAAAAAGCAAGATTATGGATGGAGGCGATTTGCAGTGCCAACAATTCCTGAGCTTTGAAAAGATGATGCAGGTAGGCTTTGCTATATGCCTTGTCTACGTAAGAAGTCCCGTCTGGATCCAAAGGCGAAAAGTCGTCTTCCCATTTCTTATTACGCAGGTTCATAATACCATTCTGTGTGAACAGCATGGCATTGCGCCCGTTACGCGTAGGCATCACGCAGTCGAACATGTCTACTCCACGCTCTATGCCTTCAAGAATATTCACCGGTGTACCGACCCCCATAAGATAACGAGGCTTGTCTTTCGGCAAGATCCCGTTGACCACCTCTATCATTTCGTACATCACTTCCGCCGGTTCGCCCACAGCCAATCCGCCAATGGCATTGCCATCGGCCTCCTTCGATGCCACGAACTCGGCCGATTGGATACGCAAGTCCTTATAAGTGCAGCCTTGCACGATGGGAAAAAGTGATTGTTGGTAACCGTATCGGGGTTCTGTCTCATTGAAACGACGAATACAGCGGTCCAACCAACGGTGGGTCAGCCCCAAACTTTTTTTCGCGTATGCGTAGTCGGATGTGCCCGGTGGACATTCGTCGAATGCCATCATGATGTCTGCCCCGATGGCACGCTCAATGTCCATGACCTTCTCGGGGGTGAAAATATGTTTTGAACCGTCGATGTGCGAACGGAATTCGCACCCTTCCTCACGCAATTTACGGATACCGGTCAACGAAAAGACTTGGAAGCCTCCGCTGTCGGTCAGGATAGGGCGGTCAAAACCGTTGAACTTGTGCAACCCACCGGCTTTTTCCAGGACATTAATACCAGGCCGCAAGTACAAATGATAAGTATTTCCCAAAATGATTTGCGCCTTGATGTCTTCCTTCAATTCCCACGGATGGACGGCTTTGACCGAGCCCACCGTACCCACCGGCATGAAAACAGGCGTCTCTATCAAGCCATGGTCTGTGGTCAACACCCCGGCCCGAGCCGACGTAAGGGAATCTGTATGTTGGAGTTCAAACTTCATTTCGTTTCGTTCTTAGGCTCATCGAAAGTAAACTCGATGGCATTGGTTACTTTTTCATCCAACAAAGCAAAATTCAAGACCTCGGACACATCATTCACATAATGGAACGACAGCCCTTTGAGATACATTTCCGGAATTTCCTCTATGTTCTTGCGGTTTTCCTCACACATGACGATATCTTTGATGCCTGCACGTTTTGCTGCCAGGATTTTCTCCTTGATGCCTCCTACGGGCAGCACTTTTCCACGTAACGTTATCTCACCGGTCATAGCCAGATTCGGGCGGACCTTACGTTGGGTCAATGCCGAAGCGATGGAAGTAGCCATGGTAATACCGGCCGACGGTCCGTCTTTAGGTACGGCTCCTTCAGGCACGTGCACATGGATATTCCATAGGTCGAAAATCCGCGCATCAATATGCAAATGGTCAGCATGCGCTTTGATATATTCCAATGCCAAAACCGCCGACTCTTTCATTACGTCGCCCAAATTTCCTGTGAGCGTCAACTTGCTACCTTTTCCCTTGCTCAGGCTCGTCTCTATAAAGAGGATTTCTCCCCCTACGGAAGTCCATGCCAATCCGGTTACCACACCGGCATAGCCATTGCCCTGGTATTTGTCGCGAGTATATAAAGGTTTGCCCAACAAGCGTTCCACATCGGCCACTTTCACGTCCGTACAAGAAAAAATACCGTTTCGAGCGTATTCCAATGCCATCTTACGGAACACCTTATTTATTTGTTTTTCCAATCCTCGCACGCCGGACTCACGGGTGTAGTTCTCTATAATGTACTCCAATGCCGGCTTGCTGATTTTGATTTCCGACCGGTCGGCCAAACCATTGTTTTCCTTTTCCTTGGGCACCAAATGACGTTTAGCAATCTCTACCTTCTCTTCCGTAATATAGCCGCTCACTTCTATCAGTTCCATGCGGTCGAGCAAGGGGCGGGGTATAGTACCAATATTATTCGCAGTCGCAATAAACATGACCTTGGACAAATCGTAGTCTACATCCAGAAAATTATCATGGAAAGCACTGTTCTGTTCCGGGTCGAGCACTTCCAACAAGGCAGAAGAGGGGTCGCCATTCACCGTATTCTGCGTCACCTTGTCTATCTCGTCCAAGATGAACACCGGATTGGATGAACCTGCCTTTATCATACTTTTTATAATGCGCCCGGGCATAGCTCCGATATACGTGCGGCGGTGTCCCCGGATTTCAGCCTCGTCATGCAATCCACCCAAAGACATGCGGATGTATTTCCGCTTTAAGGCAGAGGCGATACTTTTACCCAAAGATGTCTTGCCGACACCCGGAGGACCGTACAAACAGATTATCGGAGATTTTTGGTCGCCTCTTAATTGCAAAACGGCCAGATGCTCCAATATGCGTTCTTTTACTTTCTCCAAGCCGTAATGGTCTTTGTTCAAAACTCTTTCGGCATTCTTCAAATTTAAATTATCTTCCGTATAGGTCTGCCAAGGCAGGCTCAACATTGTTTGCAAATAATTGAGTTGGACGTTATAATCCGGACTTTGGGGATTCAAACGTTCAAGTTTGTCCACTTCCCGATTGAATGTCTTGGCAACGTCTTCCGGCCATTTCTTTTTTTTGGCCTGAGTACGTAAATCATGCAAGTCCTGATCCTGCGGCGTACCGCCGAGTTCATCCTGTATGTTTTTGATTTGTTGTTGCAAAAAGTACTCACGTTGTTGCATGTCCAAATCTTCCCGGGTCTTACGTTGGATTTCGGCCCGAAGTTCAGAATATTGGATTTCCTTGTTCAACAACTTGAGCAAGTTGACCGTACGCAAATCCAGTGCCCCCTCTCTCAACAACTCCATCTTGCGGACAATAGGGAATGGGAAATTGGCGCATACAAAATTTACCAAAAACATATTGTTGCTCACGTTTTTCACCGCGAACATGGATTCCTTCGGCATTTGGTCACTCATCTGAATGTACTGCACCGTACGTTCGCGACAAGCTTCCGCCAAGATTTCGAACTCTTTGTTATTCTTCGAAGGGAGCGTGTCTTCTAATTTCTCTACCATACCGGTAAGATAAGGCTTGTCGGACACAATACCTTTCAAATCGAAACGGCTCATACCTTGTAAGATGACAGTGGTAGAACGGTCTGGCAATTCAAGAATACGAATAATCTTTGCCATCGTCCCGATGTGATACAAATCATCAAACCCCGGATTCTCTGTCTCCGGACTCAACTGACAAACTACGCCGATGTTCAATTTATTTTTATCTGCGGCTTTCGCCAAACGAAGAGAAGACTTCCGTCCCACTGCCACAGGCATCACCACACCTGGGAATAACACCATGTTGCGCAACGGCAAAATCGGTAATGTGGCCTCCATTTCCACGTCGAAAACACTGGATTCATCTCCTTCAAAATCTGCAACCAATGAAAATGGATTCTGATTATCGTCAATATGCATATTAAAAATCTTAAATGATTTAGTGAACAAAACTTTTTTCACAAAACGTGGCAAAGATACAAAAAAAGAGTGTACTCTACGTATGATATACAGTGGAAATAACAAATATTTGCTACTTTTGCAAGCAAAACGAAGGATAGACTCTAAGATTACACCCGAATTTTATGGCAAAAACTCATTTCGACTTTAAGAAGTTCACAATTTATCACGACAAATGTGCCATGAAGGTTGGTACGGATGGAGTACTGCTGGGCGCATGGACGGAAGTTTGTCCCGATTCCAAATATATCCTCGACATCGGCACAGGTTCCGGATTGATAGCCATCATGTTAGCTCAAAAGTGCAACGCATACATCATAGGAATAGACATAGACGAGGAAGCAGTAAACCAAGCCACAGATAACGGGAAAAAGACACCTTGGTCACAACGTCTGCATTTTGAAGTAAAAAATGCCCTCACTTACATTCCTCAGAAAAAGTTTGACCTGATAACATGTAACCCGCCGTTTTTCACGAATTCACTGCAATGCCCTGGAGAAAAACGTAACTATGCACGCCATAGTGACGCTCTTCCTTTCGATGCACTCATCGCTAACGCATATACATGGTTGAACGACGGAGCTTGTTTCAACGTCGTCCTCCCTGCATCGTCAGCCGATGCTTTCATACAAATGGCGTGGGAGAGGGGGCTCAATCTCCACAAAAGATGCATGTTACACAGTTTGCCTGAGAGTATGCCGAAAAGAGCCTTATTGAGCTTTAAAAAAGGAAATACGCCTTACCCTCAAACCACACGGCTCATGGTCAGAGACAGAAATGGTATTTACACGGAAGAATACAAAAAGCTCACAGAAGAATATTACATACATTTTTGATTATAATTTCAGGCGTCTCATGACTTCTTTGTTAAAGCTGTCTATACGCCGGATATTTCGATTACGTACGCTTATACTCAAAGAAATCAGTTCGTCATATAATTCTGAAACAACCCGCCCAAACGCAGTGTCTGAGGCTTGTTGAGTATTCACAATCATATTCAAGCCTTTTTGTATCAATTGTACGTCAATATCCGTCCCGGCCGACATGGGATCGCCATCAAAATGAATCACCCCGGGGTGTTCACGATGGATGCGAATGTTTTTGCATCGGAATGTCTTGATCTTATTATTCTGCAACAATGTCCTATTGAACAACTGAACGGCAATCTGAGGAGCTTCCAGAACTGTAAAAGGCTCCATTATCGTTACATCCATAAGTCCGTCCGACATAGAAGCGTGAGGAGCGATATATGCATTATTCCCATATTGAGACGCATTGGCACAAGCTATCAGAAAGGCCTTGTATTTGGACGTTTCTCCTTCTATTTCAATCTCGTATGTGTCCGGCTTATATTTTAAGCCTTCTCGAAGCGTGTTCTCCAAATAAGTCAATACTCCGCGTTTCTCCGAATGAGCGAATTTGGAACTTACAAAAGCATCAAACCCTACCCCGCATGTACAAAAAAAAGGGACATCATTTATCTTCCCATAATCCAGACACTCGATATCAAAACGATTAAGCACCTTAATGGAACCAAGCGGATCCATGGGAATGCGTAAATGACGTGCCAATCCGTTTCCCGAGCCACAAGGAATGACACCGAAGGCCACGGAAGTATGTACTAAGGAACGGGCTATTTCATTGACCGTACCGTCACCCCCAATAGCCACAACCGCATCACAGCCTTTTTCAACATGCTCTTGTGCCAATAAAGTAGCATGTCCGGCATATTCAGTCCGGACAACCTGATAATTGAATTTATCTTGATCCAAATGCTGAGAAATCAGTTCTATGATATTGTCCTTACTTTGAGTTCCAGATATAGGGTTTATAATAAAAACGATGCTCCTCTTTGCCATATTGCTTCTTAAATCGGAAGCAAAGATAAGGATAAAAAATGAAAAATACAGCATCTGGCTTTAAGGCTTACAAGAACATTAAAAAGATTTTTTATGATTAAAGGCTATTTAAAAAGATGTTTTTATTAACTTTGCAAAGTTTTTTAATTACGAACTTATTAAAATGGGCTTATTACAAGACAAATTAGCTAAATATGACGAGCCACAAAAGTACATGGCTGAAGGCATATACCCTTATTTCCGCGAAATAGAAGGCAAACAAGGCACCGAGGTCCTCATGGGAGGTCATCGCGTACTCATGTTTGGTTCTAACGCTTATACAGGTCTGACGGGCGATGACCGCGTCATAGAAGCTGGCGTGGCTGCTATGCGTAAATATGGTTCCGGTTGTGCCGGTTCACGATTCCTCAACGGAACATTAGACATACATGTTCAACTTGAAAAAGAATTGGCGGCTTTTGTAGGCAAAGAAGAAGCTCTCTGTTTCGCAACAGGCTTTACAGTCAACTCCGGTGTCATCCCTTGTTTGACAGGACGAGGAGACTATATTATTTGCGATGACCGGGACCACGCGTCTATTGTAGATGGCAAACGTTTGTCTTTCTCTCAAAACCTGAAGTACAAGCACAATGACATGGCTGATTTGGAGAAGCAATTACAAAAATGTAATCCAGACGCTATCAAATTAATCATCGTAGACGGAGTCTTTTCAATGGAAGGAGATTTAGCTAATCTTCCCGAAATTGTGCGCCTGAAACATAAATATAACGCTTCCATTATGGTAGACGAGGCTCATGGTCTTGGTGTTTTTGGCAAGCAGGGTAGAGGAGTATGTGATTATTTTGGTTTGACGAAGGAGGTAGACTTGATAATGGGAACATTTAGCAAGTCCTTGGCTTCAATCGGAGGTTTTATCGCAGCAGACAAAAGTATCATTAATTGGTTAAAGCATAATGCGCGTACCTATATATTCAGTGCATCAGCCACACCGGCCGCTACGGCTTCAGCGTTAGAAGCCCTGCATATTCTTCAGCAAGAACCGGAGCGCTTGGAAAATTTATGGAACGTAACGAATTATGCCTTAAAACGTTTTCGCGCATCAGGATTTGAAATCGGTGCCACAGAATCTCCAATCATTCCTTTATACGTCCGTGATACGGAAAAAACATTCATGGTTACGAAATTGGCTTTTGACGAAGGAGTTTTCATTAATCCTGTGATTCCGCCTGCATGTGCGCCTCAGGATACCTTAGTACGTTTTGCCCTGATGGCTAACCATACGCACGAACAAGTGGATGAAGCGATTCAGAAACTTACAAAAGTATTCAAGCAGTTGGAACTTCTCTAAACAGCAAAATAAAACACGAAATAAAGAAAAGGAAAGAAAGCCGAAGAGGATTTTGGCTTTCTTTCCTTTTTTTGAAAGAAACTTTCGAAGTAGAATGAATGATTAAAAAGCTTCTTTCTTATTAAACATAATGGCGGTTAGGTATTAAATCTCAAGATTCAAGCAGCCACAAGGCCTGTATTTGAAAAAATAGTCTTACCTTTGCAAAAAACAGAAGAAAAGATGAGAAATAAGTCCGGTGCACAATATGCAGCATCAAAATACATAGAGTTTACAGTCAATAAACCCATGTTATTATTGGATTTCATTATGGAATCGATGAACGGAATCAGTAGGAATAAAGCCAAAGATATTCTGACGGGACATGGCATTACGGTAAACAAAAAATCGGTCTCCCAATATAATTATGAATTGCGACCCGGTATGGTTGTACGGGTAAGCAAACATAAGCGTAACAATGAGCTGAAAAACAAATACGTTAAGATTGTATATGAAGACAAAGACCTGATTGTGATTGAAAAAAGTGCAGGCATTCTCTCTATGCCCGCTGTTGCACAACAATTTTCAATCAAAACCGTATTGGATGAATATTTTACCCGACGGCATTTCAAATGCACAGCCCACGTAGTACACCGTTTGGACCGCGACACATCCGGTTTGATGATGTATGCAAAAAATATAGAGGTACAACGGATTTTGGAAGAACACTGGCAGGAAATCGTGACAGACCGTAGATACGTGGCCGTAGTCAGTGGGAAGATGGAAAAAGAAGGCGGAACCATATCTTCTTGGTTGAAAGACAATAAAGCGTATGTAACGTACTCCAGTCCGACAGACAACGGAGGAAAATATGCCGTCACACATTTTCATACGTTAGACGCGAGAGAGCGTTATTCGTTGGTTGAATTGAAATTGGAAACCGGCCGGAAAAACCAAATCCGTGTACACATGCAAGATATTGGCCATCCGGTAGTCGGCGATTCAAAATACGGCAATGGAAGCGATCCGATAGGACGGTTGGGATTACATGCCTATCGACTGAATTTTTACCATCCCATCACGGGGGAACCAATGGAGTTCGAGACCCCTTTCCCTACTTTATTCACTAAATTATTTCCGGTAAGCAAACCACTTCACTCTACAACAGAAGCACCTTCTGAATAATTCCATTTCCGTTATCATGAAATGGATATTATAAAAATATGCGAGGGAAATAATCCCTCGCACATTTTTATAACTATAATATTTCTCTATATCCTTCTTTTGCTCAATCTTTTAAATCGAGTGCCAAATTCAGTTCATCCAACTGCTTTTGGTCTATATAAGAAGGCGCATCCAGCATTACGTCACGCCCACTGTTATTCTTCGGGAAAGCGATACAATCGCGGATACTGTCAAGTCCGGCAAACAAACTTACCCAACGGTCAAGCCCGTACGCCAAACCACCGTGAGGAGGCGCACCGTATTTGAAAGCATTCATCAGGAAACCGAACTGCTCCTGTGCACGTTCTTCCGTGAAGCCCAATATCTTGAACATCTTGTCCTGAAGCTCCGGATCGTGGATACGGATGGACCCCCCTCCTACTTCAACTCCATTGCAAACCATATCGTAAGCATCCGCACGCACAGCCGCCGGATTGGAATCCAACAATGGGATATCCTCATCCTTGGGATGCGTGAACGGATGGTGCATCGCCATCAAGCGCCCTTCCTCTTCGCTCCATTCGAACATCGGGAAATCCACCACCCACAACAAAGAGAATTTGTTCTTATCGCGCAATCCCAAACGAGTTCCCATCTCCAAACGCAATTCACATAACTGTTTACGCGTCTTCATGGCATCCTCGCCACTCATTATCAGTATCAAATCGCCCGGCACGGCCTTCATCGCCTCCTTCAAGCGCAACAACACTTCCTGCGTATAGAATTTATCCACACTGGATTTTACGCTGCCGTCTTCTTGCACACGGGCATATACCAATCCTTTTGCCCCTATTTGACTGCGCTTCACGAAGTCCGTCAGTTGATCCAACTGCTTACGGGTATATGAAGCACATCCCGGCGCACAAATACCTCCGATGTAGGACGCATCATTGAACACGGAAAACTCTCCCGTACCTTTCAACACGTCCATCAGTTCCACGAACTCCATACCGAAACGCGTGTCCGGCTTGTCGCTACCGTAAAGCCGCATGGCTTCGCTCCAAGGCATGCGGGGGAACGGTTCCGTGAGTTCTATACCCCGTATCGTACGGAAGAGGTGTTTGGCCATCCCTTCAAAAAGGGCTATCACGTCCTCCTGCTCCACGAAACTCATCTCACAGTCTATCTGTGTAAATTCCGGTTGGCGGTCGGCACGCAAGTCTTCATCGCGAAAACACTTCACAATCTGGAAGTAACGGTCCATGCCAGCTACCATCAACAATTGTTTTAAAGTCTGCGGGCTTTGCGGCAACGCATAAAACTGCCCCGGATTCATGCGGGAAGGCACCACAAAATCACGGGCACCTTCAGGAGTAGACCCAATCAGCATCGGTGTTTCTATTTCCAAAAAACCTTTGCTGTCCAGATAACGGCGAACCTCCATCGTCATCTGATGGCGGAGTTCCAGATTTTTCCTCACGCAAGCACGGCGCAAATCCAAATAGCGGTACTTCATACGTATATCATCCCCTCCGTCCGTATTGTCTTCGATCGTGAAAGGAGGAGTAACGGAAGCATTGAGTACAGCCAGTTCCGACACGATGATTTCAATCTCCCCTGTCGGCAAATTCTTATTCTTACTCTCACGCTCGTTCACTTCGCCCTTTATCTGAATCACATCTTCACGCCCCAACTTATTAGCCCGGGCACAAAGCGCGTCATTCACTTCTTCATTAAAAACTAATTGTGTAATGCCATACCGGTCACGCAAGTCGACGAAAGTCATGCCTCCCATCTTACGCACACGCTGCACCCACCCGGCCAGCGTCACGGTCTTTCCGGCATCCGCAAGTCTCAGCTCACCACAAGTATTTGTCCTGAACATATCTGTTTGCTTATATTAAGATTCAACATGCAAAGTTATCCTTTTTTTATGAGGAATTCAACGTTAGATAAAAGTTTTCGTTCTTATTTTATCCTTTTTCTTCAAAAACTTGTATATAAAAAATAAGTGTCGTATTTTTGAACCCACAAAATTTGAGAAACCATATCATTAATAACTGATTTCTATGATGAATTTAAACAGAAGTATCAGCCACGTGCTTAAAGCATCCTTGCTTACGGCCGGATTGTTCCTTTTCACTCCGACAGAAGCTGCGGCCAAAACCGAAACTTTCGGAGTAGGAAACAAGACATTCCTCCTTAACGGCAAGCCTTTCATCATCAAAGCCGCCGAAGTGCATTATCCCCGCATCCCGCGTCCCTATTGGGAACAGCGCATCAAGATGTGCAAGGCTTTGGGAATGAACACGCTTTGTCTGTATGTCTTTTGGAACATACACGAACAGGAAGAAGGCAAGTTCGACTTCACGGGCAATAACGACGTGGCGGAATTTATCCGATTGGCACAAGAAAACGGACTTTATGTCATCGTGCGTCCCGGCCCGTACGTATGCGCCGAATGGGAAATGGGCGGCCTGCCCTGGTGGTTGTTGAAGAAGAAAGACATCCGTCTGAGAGAACAAGACCCGTACTTCATGGAACGTTACCGCATCTTCGCCAAAAAACTGGGAGAACAGATCGGAGACTTGACCATTGAAAAAGGCGGACCGATTATCATGGTGCAAGTAGAAAACGAATACGGGTCGTACGGCGAGGACAAACCGTATGTTTCGGCCATTCGCGACATCATCCGCGACTCAGGTTTCGACAAAGTAACTTTGTTCCAATGTGACTGGAGTTCCAACTTTACCAAAAACGGACTGGACGATCTGGTATGGACCATGAACTTCGGTACCGGCGCCAATATCGAAAACGAATTCAAGAAGTTGGGCGAGTTGCGTCCTGAGTCCCCCCAAATGTGTTCCGAGTTCTGGAGCGGATGGTTCGACAAATGGGGCGGGCGTCACGAAACGCGCGGCAGCAAGGAAATGGTCGGTGGGCTGAAGGAAATGTTGGACAAAGGCATTTCATTCTCGCTCTACATGACGCACGGAGGTACCAGTTGGGGACACTGGGCCGGTGCCAACAGCCCCGGATTCTCACCCGACGTGACTTCGTACGATTACGATGCTCCCATCAACGAGGCCGGACAAGTCACTCCTAAATACATGGAATTGCGAGAGATGCTATCGGGGTATAGCGACAAGAAGTTACCCTCCATCCCCAAAGAATTCCCTGTAATCAACGTTCCCAAAATACAGTTTACGGAAGTGGCTCCTTTGTTTGAGAACCTCCCTGCACCTCATGCGTCGATGGACATTCAGACGATGGAAGCGCTCAACCAAGGATGGGGTTCCATTCTTTACCGCACTAAGACTCCGGCCGTACCGACACAAAGTATCCTGACCATAACGGATGCGCACGACTTCGCGCAAGTCTTTATCAATGGGAAACTGATTGGCTCCATCGACCGTCGCAACCATGAGAAGACCATGTTGCTGCCGGCCATGAAGGAAGGAGACCAACTGGACATCCTTGTGGAAGCCATGGGACGAATCAACTTCGGCCGTGCCATCAAGGACTTCAAGGGCATTACGGAAAAAGTGGAATTGAGCTACACCATGAATACCGGCAGCCAAGTGACCGTCAACTTGAAAAACTGGCAGATTTACACCCTCAGCGACAGCTATCAGGTACAGAAGGACATGAAATATGTTCCGCTGAAGGACCAGAAAGTACCGGGATGCTACCGTGCGACTTTCAACCTGAAAAAGACCGGCGACACATTCCTGAACCTGGAAACATGGGGCAAAGGACAGGTTTACGTAAACGGACACGCCATCGGACGCTTCTGGAAAATCGGTCCGCAACAGACGCTTTACATGCCCGGATGTTGGTTGAAGAAGGGCGAGAACGAGATTATCGTACAAGACATTGTAAGTCCGCAGGAAACCGTGGTCGAAGGCCTGTCCAAACCTATCATCGACAAACTGAACGTCGATGCGCCGAACACGCACCGCAAGGAAGGACAAACTCTGAATCTGGCCGGCGAAACGCCTTGCAAGACCGGTGAGTTTGCCGCAGGCAACGGTTGGCAGGAAGTCCGGTTCGACCAACCCGTAACGGGACGTTACGTGTGCATCGAAGCCTTGAATTCCCATAACAACCGCGAATATGCTTGTATCGCAGAATGGTACATGCTCGACGACAAGGGGCAGCGCATCAGCCGCGAGCCATGGACAGTGGCATACGCCGACGACGAGGACATCTCTTCGGGCAACAAGACAGCCGATAAGATTTTCGACCTTCAGGAGTCTACGTATTGGAGTACCAATAAAGACGTGAAGTTCCCCCATTACATCGTATTGGATTTGGGCGCAGAGCAGACATTAGGCGGTTTCCAATATCTTCCCCGCGTGGAACAGGGAGCGCCCGAAAGCATCAAAGGTTACAAAATCTACGTAAAGAGCCAGCCTTTCAAATTCTAAACCGTTAGTCTGGCATTTATCAGAAAATGGCATGTTTCTTTTGAGAGGCATGCCACTTTTTTTGTATTTAGTTTGGATATGTCGTCTAAAAGACGTACCTTTGCATCGCTTTTGAGAAATCACATTCTCTCAAGTCTCGGGGTGTAGCGCAGTCCGGTTAGCGCACCTGCTTTGGGAGCAGGGGGTCGTG
>NZ_CFQRNQ010000030.1:0-29542 GCF_986071375.1 Paraprevotella sp.
TGTCTTAATAAATAAACGGTCTTTTACATTATGAAGTACAATCAGTTTTTTGCGGAACTTACCGCAGCAGGTTGTTACGTTCTTAGGCATGGGGCCAATCATGATATTTGGTATAGTCCTAAAACGGGAAACAAATTTGCTTTGTCAAGGCATGGCAAACAAGAAGTACCTACCGGAATGGAACGTAAGGCAAGAAAGGTTCTTTTGGGGGAATAATCCCCCAACCTTTTGCGCTTCATGGTTGAAAGATTGTTTTTGTTGAGGCAATGGGGTACGGTAATAGTGCCGTACTCCTATTTTAAAAGAAATGGATATGAAAGTAACTGTTATCATGGAAAAAGCGAACGATGGGTATTACTCATGCTTTGTTGAGGATGATTTACCCGGCTTCGGGTTGGCTGGATATGGAGACACGGCAGAAGCAGCCAAAGAGGATATGATGAAAGCGTATGAGGAAATAAAGGAAATGCAGGCAGAAGAGGGCAAGGAAGTTCCGGAACTGGAGTTTTCCTACAAATATGATATGCAATCCTTTTTCAACTATTTCTCATTCCTGAATGTCACCAAGGTTGCGGAGTTGGCAGGCATCAACGCTTCATTGATGAGGCAATACACTTCCGGTGTGACAGCAGCCGGACAAAAGCAATACGATAAGATAAGGGTAGCGGTGGAACGTATATCTAAGGAACTTTCCGCAGCCACATTCTAAAGATAGTGTACCGCTGTGAAGCGAGACCGTTTAATTAAGACAATGAAACCCCGTTCCTTAATTGGTTCGGGGTTCTTTTTATCAATCCTCTGTTTTCTTTAATTCGAGTTTCGCTCCACAATTGGGGCACCGCAAGCCCGTGCCTTGTTCCTTTGACACTTCTTCCGGGGAGACAAAGAGCTGCCATGTATCAACCCTTAAAACGGACGCAAAACGTTTTAAGGTTTCCAAAGTTGGGTTTTTCATAAGTCCATTTAAATTTTGCTTTTTTATACCCAACAAATCAGAAAAGGCCGATTTTGTAAGCCCCCTTTCTTTTAGTAATGCTTCAATATTATCCATAATCATATAATTTAATGTTGCAAAATTACAAATACATTATATAGTAATGTTTCTTATATTACTAATTAATGTTAATATAATGTTTAAATATTACTTTTATTTTGTATAGTAATGCTTAAAACATTACCTTTGCATCATCAAACAAAAACAATAGCAAGGATATGGAAGCAACGAAGTACAACAAAAGCGAGATAATGAAGAAAGCGCACAGAAATTACGTGGTTTTGGGCGACAGCCGCAAGAACCGCGAGAACAACAAGAGAGGCCGCAAGCTTTTTTCCTTTGGCGAGTGCCTTAAGATGGCATGGGACGAGGCACGCCGCACGGTTTCCGAGGCACGCCGCAAGGAGGCCATAAGAAAAGAACGTGAAGCCCGTGAAGAATGGAACCGCACCCACCCGGCAAAGACGGTAGTTTATGATGCCTGCGTACAAGCTGCGATAAGTGCCGAGTATTCACGCGGTCGGTACATGGGAGACTAAGACAGAAATAACGACCACATGACAAGACAATAATAGCGCGTTGGGGCTTCGGCTCAACGTTCCTTGCTATGATGCCCCCACCGTCAAATGGGCGGTGGGGTTGGAAAAACTGGACGGAATACCCAGGGTTGATTCTACGTCCGTTCTTCTTCCATTCCTTCTGTTATCTGCACCAATGTTTCTTTTACGAAGTCTTTCAGTTCCATGAGGTTTTAGTTCATTTGATTTTTTATCCTTGCTTTATTTATGTCGATTTTAGCATGAGTCCCATGCTTTTCCAATAGAAAAAGAAGATTCGCACCATTAATTAAGGTTATTGGTTTATCTTTCACGAAATTGTAAGAATCTACCCCAAAATCCGAAGTTGTAACAAGTAATCCCTTCATTGCTCCTTCATTCATCACAGTCCCCCATAAATCCCTTACGGCAGAAACACTGACAGTATTTGTGTACCGTTTGGCTTGAATTACAATTTTCCCTCCTCTTATCGGGTCTGGGTCAAATGCAATAGCATCTACGCCTCCGTCACGACTTGCTTGAGTTATTTTTACCTCACCTCCATTTGCGGAGAACTCTTTTTCAAATATTTCTCTGACGAGAAACTCGAAGTCCTCCCAATTCATTGAGGCTAAATTTATTGAATTATTAACGTTCTCTATTACATTTTTTGATTCAATGAATCTTTTGTCCTCCTTCTTGATATTTAAAATAGGTTTGATTGGAGTAAGTTGACATAACTTATTTGCGGAAACTCCTTTCAAACTCTTAAAGCATAACTTGGAATCCACGTTTCTCAAATCAAATCTCGCGAACTCATTTTTCTCTACTTGAACAGACAAAATACAATTGGTTACATTATTCCCTGTGGCTTTGTCTATTGTCCGCACCCATCCGTTAAAGCAGATTGCACTGACTGCTCTGGCGCAATCTGTATCAAATAGTTCATAAATACACCTCAATGATATATCGTATAACATTTTGTCGTATATCTTGTTCAGTTCCGTCTGGCTAACGGCTTTCGGCCTTGCTTCGCGACTGACATATTTGCATTCTTTGTATTTGGGCAAATCCGAGATGTCGGGAAGCCTGTATTCAATGACCAATAGGCCGTTGTCTTGAAACTCTATGACAAATTCTTTGGCAACAGGATAATTATATGCAGACTTATCTAGCACGATGCTACAATAATCCTCAATTGCGCCCTTTTCTTTAGCAAAATATTTCTCATTGAACCGCTCTTTCTCTTCTTCGCAGACCTTGACGGAATCACGGCACATCTTGTCCCATTTCTCCCATTCGTCCTGCTTTCGTGCATCTTTTTCCCGGAAAGAGCGCATCGCTGCATTCCTTGCAGATTCGTGCTCTTCCTTTTTTAGAGCACTGGCCTTTTTGATTTTTTCAACCTCCTCATTCCATTTTTCTAAAGCATTTTCATACTCTTTGTACGCCTCTTTATATTCATCGCAAGCCTGTTGCTCTTTTTTCTTTTTGCGTCCCCAAAAGCTATCCTTCCAAGATAACTGTGGCAAGTAACTTTCTTTTAACGGTGGAATTGGTTCTTCGGGAATTTCATCTAATTCAAGGATGTGTTCTTTATCCCATCCCGTCATTGCCTTATCGAAAAGTGGCAAAGGTTTGGGCTTATTATTCTTTGGACATTTGAAAATTTCTTCAAGATCCAAGCTGTTCTGCTGTGTCATGCAATCTGGAAGAATGCTTGCTATGGCCTCCAAGTCGTGTTTGCTCCTTGCATCCAAATCTCTTGCGAACCTTTCCGCATCGAAATATTCAATTCCATAAGAAATCCGTTTATAACGATTTTCACCCAATTCCAGTTTTCTTTCCTCTAATTTCTGCCAATTTAGGAATTGCATTTCTATCCTATATTTCAAGATGCGTGAGTATTGGGATTCAATGACACGTTTTTTGCTTATGCCGCAGTTGCCTATTTCTCCAATAAAACAATTCCTGTCCACGTCCTTTTCAATATATGATATGTAGTTTGATGGGCACATTTTGGATATGTAAAAGTCTATGCCATCCAATTTCACTTTATCCATTTGTTGGATTGAAATTTCATCGTCTTCATATCCGTCAGGAGCTTCGTTTTGCATGTCCGCAATATACTTTTCAATCAAGCCGTCAATGTCCGGGCAATCCAAGAAGAGAACTTCTCGGTCAAATGAACCTTTCGATTTACCAACCACCTCAATAGCTTCAAGCTGGTCTACAATTCTTGTAGCTCTGTTATATCCTACACCGAACTTCCTTTGTATAATTGACGTGCTACATTGTTGAATCGTACAAACAAATAATGCCGTTTCTTTAAGAAGGGGATCTAAAGGTATTCGTGGTTCTAATTCCATCATTTATTCTCCAATAAAGTTATTAATCGGTCTATTTGCTCGTCCTTTTTTTTAAGAAGTTCGATAAATTTATCGGTATTGTTAGAATTTTCTATATTTTTATCCATAGAATGAACTTCCACAGTCCCGTCCGGTTTAATAATTTTTTGAGAACCTTTTTCGGGCAACGAGATATTTACCATTTGCCCACCAATGTTGTTTTGATTCTCGTTTCCGTTTATCGTGACATTATTACTTTGGGGACTCAACATCTCACCATCTCCGTTCGATAACCAGTCATTCGATACTCCAGTTGCATTAACTATTTTTTTTATTGTTTTTGGAGTTATATTCAGTTGACCTTTCAGCATCTTATTGAAGTTTGATGGGTCAACATCAGACTTCTTTGCAAGCTCTGCAGGTGTTATACACATATATTCAATAACTCTATTCAATCTATCTATGACATCGCCCTTCATAAGTTAAATACTTTTAAATACCATTATTTTTAAATGGTAATTATTGGTATTACCATTTATTACCCATATCTTTGCATTGTGAAGTTAAACCAATGCCCAACGTTGTACGCTTGTTAAACGTTTGCGGCAAATATAAGAATTTAAAACAATATGGCAAAAAGAAAACCCATAAAATTGAAAAAAGGAGTGACACCGCAGATAATCAGTGCATGCCAGTGTTCACAGATGACTGTATGGAGGGCTGTGCATTGGAACGCCGACACAGAAAAGGAAAACGAGGTGCGCGATTACATTTTCGCGAACAACCTCAATAAAAGGTTCTAAAGGAAATAATCATGAACATACAAGAATTGATAGCCAGTGGCCAAAACGTGACAATATCCGTCACTCCTGCCGACCTGAAGGAGTTCGCCCTGACGGTGGCCGAAGAGGTAAAAGCCTTGTTGGCCAAAGAGGACAAGCCGGACAAGAGGCTCACGGCCAAGGATGCGGCACAGCAATTAGGCGTAACGTTGTCTACCCTGTGGAGATGGAACAAGGTAAGTTACCTGTCTCCTGCCGGACGAATCGGGAAGAAACCATATTACTTGCAAAGCCAGATTGATGCAATCAAATAAAAAGATACGGTTATGAAAGACGTGGAATTAAGAAGCCTTTTGGCCATGATAGAAGATGCCTTAATTGGCAATTTCGACCATAATAAACGCTCATCCTTCATTTGCATGAGCGGTAAGACATGCGACCTTGAAGTGTCATACGATGCCTTGACGGGTAAAGTAGAAGCTATGATATACGGTGATGATGCCCGTAAGGCATACCCCAACATCCAAAAGCTGATAGAGGATTCGGTAAGCACCGAAAAGATAGACAACGAAGTATATCTCGAAGAGATGCGGGACGATGAAGAATATGAGGCCGCAATGGACAACCGTATGGCCTTAGACCGCGCCCAAGGTTACGGATACGGGATATATTGGTGATGGGATGAAGCCGGGGTTCGATTCCCCGGCCACCAACAAGACACTGGCGGAAACAGTATAAAGACGGCTTGACCCAAGCATAAATGGTAGCCCGTCCGCGTGGGCTTGAAAGTAACGCGGCGCAATAAGCGGTATGGCAGTGAGATAGAATCGAAACATACACATAGCAGATGCGGGTTACAGTAGCGTAAAAGCAATCGAATGGCGGCGAGGCACGGCGTGGAACCGTGAAGAGCGTGAGACAGCAGCGTGATGAAATTAAAATAATCCACCGCAAAAGGCGCGATGCCGCCAATCGGATTGGCGCGGTGGAACACAGCAAATTAAGTTCATAATAACAGGTTATAAAGTTTGCGTAATGAAACGGAATAGCTATCGTCAGAAGTATGAAGAAGATGGTCAAACAATTCTTCAGGGGAATCCCATTTGCGCATGTCCCCAAAATGGAGGATTATCTTCCAAAGATGATTGTTCTCTTCAAAAAGCGGAAGAATTGTCGCAGATAGATTTGAGTAAATTTCCCGATGGTACTCGGGTTGTTCGAGTGTCGCCATATTTGACCTTAGATATTCCCGACAGTTTTTTTGAGCAGAACCAAGGTTCGCATGAAGACAGCGGATTACATAATCTTTATACGAAAGAAGGCTATCTATCCGAAGAACATCGCAAAGAACAATTAGCCTTTTTAAATGGGCGATCGCCGAAAGATAATCCCGGCGTACTTCCAATATCAAAGTAAGTTTTAAGTGTGACGATTTTTCTTTTACTCCATTGGAAGTGCGCCTTTCATACCAATCCCCTCCCGTAAGATTCGGGGCAACAACAGGTTTAAGCCGTTGAGGGGAACTTAAACTTAAAAATCAAAATTATGGCACAAAGAAGAATTATGAAAGTCGAGCCGGTACAAAAGAAATGGCTCTCAATGCGGGAAGCAATGGCTTATCTTGGATGTAGTGAAAGATTCCTTCGTGAATTGAAAAACAATGCAGAAGTCAAATTTGCCAAGAGGGGACGGATGATATGGTATGAGCTACAGAGTTTGGACCGATTTTTCGAGCGTAACCGTGTGATATGAATTTTGTATGATGAAAAAGCTTTTTTACATGCTGTCAACTTTGGCCGTCGTATATGCTTTCATGCGTGCCGGACACGCCGACATGGTATCACAGGTAATATACACCATGCCGGAAGATATTTACGAAGACATCGTGGACAGCCTTCGTATGCAGGGGCACGAACCTACGGACGATAGGATAGCGGATTTTTATATTGAAAACTATTAAGAAAGATATGAAAGAAATAAAACTACAATCCATCTCGATACTCAACTTTAAGGGTATCAGGAACCTGGAAATCACATTCAACACAGAAGGAATGACAACCATTTCCGGACGGAATGCCACAGGAAAATCAACTGTACGTGATGCCTTTTTATGGTTGATGTTCGACAAAAACGCCTCCGGTGATAAAGAGTTCGGAATCAAGACGAATGATGAAAACGGGAATCCTATTCCACAAATCCCGCATGAGGTATCTGCCGTGGTCATTATGTGTGAGGAAGGGAGCGAAGAAGGGAGAGTGACATCTGTGAAACTTCGCAAATGCCTTGTGGAAAAATGGGTAAAGAAATCCGGCGAAGTGGAAAAAAGGTATTCAGGGAACACTACGGAATATTATATCAATGATGTCCACAAAAAGGCAAGCGAATATAATGCTTACATCAAGGAACTTTGTGAGGAAACAGTTTTCCGTACGATAACAAGTCCTTCCTACCTCCCTGAGATGAACCGCGACAAACTTCGTGCATTCCTGTTTTCAATGGCTGGTGAGCTTTCAGATACAGACATAGCATCAGGGGATAGAGAACTTGAGAAACTTATGGACTTGATTTCCGGAAAATCCATTGACGGATTAAAAGAACAAATTCGTAATGAGAAATCCCGTATAAAAAAGGAAATGGATGATATACCCTCACGTATAGAGGAATGCAACCGTATGATGCCTGAAAAGAAAGATTGGGATTCAATACGGAGCGAAATAAATTCACACAAGGAAAAAGTCGCTGATATAGAATCCCAGATAGAAGACATATCAAAGGCCATGAATGCTGAAAACGAACGGCGCATGAGGTTGTCATCCGAACTTTCAGGGAAAAAGATGGAATATTCCCGCCTTTCTGATGAAATCACGCAAAAGGGCATGAAGGAATATTACGATAAATTGAACAAGAAACGCGAACTTCATTCTTCCGTGGATCAGATAGAATCCGAAATCCAAGGATTCAATGCACGGATTCAGAATTTGGAACGGGAAAAGGAAAGTTTGGAGGGTTATATCCATTCCAAGAATGAAGAATTGTCCGCACTTCGCAAGGAATGGAATGAAATCAATGCCCGAAACATACGATTTAACGATGAGGATTTTGTTTGCCCAACCTGTAAAAGGTTGCTTGACGCTGAGGATATAGAAGAAAGGAAATCCGAAATGATTTCTAATTTCAATAAGAAAAAGTCTGCGGAACTTTCGGTCAACCAGAAAAAAGGAATGGAGATAAAATCTGTCATAGAGGAGTCGGAAAAGAGAATCTCATTGCTGTCCACACAAATAAAAAATATAAAAGAAAAGGTCGGAGATTATGAGGATAAGAAGAACGGGATAATTGGAAATCCCCTTTACTCCGCGCCTGTTGACCAGCCAGACGTATCCTCATTATTAGCCGGAAGTTTGGAATTGGCCTCAAAACAAACCGAAATAGACAACTTGAAATACCAGTTGGAACAACCAGTTTCTATCCCCCAAACGGACGAGTTAAAGCAGGAAAGAAAGGAACTGCAATCCTTTATATCCACGCTTGAATACCAATTAAGTCGGCGTGAACAAATAAAAATATTGGAAACACGTATATCTGAACTCAACAATATACTTCGCGACTTGTCCCAACTCTTAGCAGAAAAAGAACAAATAGAAAGCTGGATAGACAAGTTTAACAAACGCAAGGTTGAGTTGAGCGAAGAACGTATCAATTCCATGTTTTCCATGGTGAAATGGAAAATGTACAATCGCCTGATAAATGGAGGTGAAGAACCTACTTGCATCCCCATGATAGGCAATGCAGAGTACCGTGATGCGAATGCAGCCGGAAAGTTAAATGGAGGGTTGGATATTATCAATGCTGTATGCCAATA
Source organism: Paraprevotella sp. (assembly GCF_986071375.1). Taxonomy (NCBI): domain Bacteria; kingdom Pseudomonadati; phylum Bacteroidota; class Bacteroidia; order Bacteroidales; family Prevotellaceae; genus Paraprevotella; species Paraprevotella sp. The sequence continues at coordinate 8,523 of NZ_CFQRNQ010000030.1, forward strand.
TTATGGTGTATATGCTCCAATATTTGTCGATAATGCGGAAGGGGTAAATCATCTCCTCCTTACTCATTCACAAATGATAAGACTGGTCGTAACCAACGAATCCAAACTGACTGTAAGTTATGAATAATAAATAAAATCATTAAAATTATGTCTGAACAACCAACGAATGCTGCTCAGCAGCAACCTAAAAATCTTCTTTTATTGCAAAAAGACGTTACCGACAGTGTAATGATGCGGGTGAAAGAATTGGAAGAAACTGGAGGGCTTATGTTCCCGGCCAACTATTCGGCCGCAAATCAGATCAAGGCGGCATGGTTCGTCCTTCAGGAGACCAAGGATAGAAACGGTAAACCCGCATTGGAAGTGTGTAGCAATTCAAGCATAGCCAATGCCGTGCTTGACATGGTTATCCAAGGACTTTCTGTCAGCAAGAAACAAGGTTATTTTATTGTGTATGGTGACAAGCTGGAGTTCCAACGTTCTTATTTTGGCACGGTGGCATTGGCAAGGCTGTGCGGCATGAAAGGACTTCCCGTGGCGAACATCATCTACGAGGGAGATGAGTTCATACATCGTATAGATGTGGAAACAGGGCTGGTTTCCATCGTGAAGCATGAGCAGAAGTTTGACAACATTGACATCTCCAAAATAAAGGGTGCTTATGCCATAGTGACACAACCGGATGGACAAAAGCAAGTTACAATCATGTCAATTTCACAAATTAAGGCGGCATGGGGGCAGGGTGCCACCAAAGGAGGCTCTCCTGCACACAAGAACTTTACGGACGAAATGGCCAAAAAAACGGTAATAGGACGTGCCTGCAAAATGATTATCAATTCCTCTGACGATGCTTACTTGTTCGAGGGAAAGCATGACGAATTTGATAAACCAGATCCGTTGGAAGTCCGGGAATCTTTAAAAAACAGGATGAAGGAGGATGTGGGTGAACTTGATGATTATGAGGATGTGTCAGATATTAATCAGATTTCAGTTCCCCCTGCACATATACAGGAAAAGATAGGTAAAGAAACATCGGGAAAACTTCCATTGGGAGATAATCCCCCTTATTGATATGATGCTGTTGAAGGTGGTCGGCTCGGATTCACACGGGAATTCGTATGTTCTCGAAACGGAATCCGAAGCCCTTCTTATTGAGGCCGGATGTAGTTTCCTAAAAATAAAGGAAGCGATAGGGTATAATGTACGTAAAATATGTGCATGTGTCGTTTCCCATGTGCACGGAGACCATGCCGGATATACGGAGGAAATCAAGAAATCCGGGATCCCGGTGCTGGGGAACAGGCAGGTGAATCCGACAATTGAGTTGCTCCACGGCCATGGTTACAAGTCTGGAGGTTTCAGGATACTTCCTCTTTCAGTTGAACATGACGTGCCCTGTTTCGCTTATGTCGTGGAACATCCAGAAATGGGAAAACTCTTGTTTGTAACAGACACTATGGATTTCAATTACCGTATAAGTTCACTCAGCCATATCCTTATAGAAGCCAATTACAGTGATGAGCAATTAGAAAGAAACATAGAATCAGGACTTCTTCCTGTTTCGTTGCGAAACCGTATAGTATTATCCCACATGGAGATCGGAACAACGGTAGATGTCTTGAATTCCATGGATTTGTCACAAGTGACAGACATCGTACTTATTCACCTGTCATCAGGAAACGGTGATGCGGCGAATTTCATAGCTAAGGTACAAGGTGCTACAGGAAAACCCGTAACGGTCGCTGTACCCGGTTTAATGATGAATCTTAATAAAGAACCATATTAAAATGGAACATGAAGGAAAAGTAATAGCCGTACTGCCTCTTAAAAGTGGTACATCTAAAAGCGGAAAGGAATGGACTACACAAGAATTTGTGGTCGAGACGCAGGAACAATATCCCAAAAGGGCTTGTTTTGTCTTGTTCGGAAAAGAACGTATAGAGCAGTCCAATGTACAGGTTGGACAAGAGCTGAAAGTGTCTTTCGACATCGATGCAAGGGAATGGAACGGAAAATGGTTCAATTCGCTGAACGCATGGAAAGTGGAATTAACAGGTACTTCTACGATGCAACCACCATCAGCCACGCCACAACCTGTATCTACTGCAACGGCCATATCCACGCCATCCAATACCGTCACGGAAGTGAACGACGATTTTCCGTTTTAAAAAACTAAAAACTATAAATCCTTAAATAAAAAAATGGAAGTAAGCATGACGGATTTGAAGTGCATGGCTCGTTTACTCGAATGCGATGCCATGATAATACGAAAGTATTCCCATAATTCACGCGAGCTTGACAAGGCACGTCAATCCTCAAAGCTTTCCAAGAAACTAATAAAACTGATAGAAAATGGAAAGTAACATTTCAAGAGACCACATCGCGCTTGAAGCGATGAAAATAATATTGGATAAAAGCCTAAAACAAAGTATACCCCCTGTCGAACGCATTAAACGACTGTTTGGATTAGAATATAGAATCAAGACATTCAATATACACACTGCTAATAACATAGCAAAAGTCGCATACGAAATCGCAGATGAGATGATTGCCGAAAGGGAGAAAGGAGGAAAGCAATGAACGAATGGTTTGAATGTAGCGTCAGGTATGAAAAGACGCTTGAAAACGGGATGCAGAAATACGTGAGTGAGCCTTACTTGGTGGAAGCCCTAAGTTTCACCGAAGCCGAACAGCGGTTTATCGAAGAGGTACAGCCGTTCATGAGCGGAGATTATGAAGTCAAGGCCGTGGCCAAACGGAAAATCAGCGAGCTTTTCGAGGATGACAAGGAACTTTCCAACAAATGGTTCAAATGCAAAGTCGCATTCATCACGTTGGATGAAAGGAACGGCATTGAAAAGCGTAAAGTGCAAACCATGATGGTACAAGCCTCCTACTTTCGGAATGCCGTAAAGCGTTTGGACAAGGTTTTGGAAGGAACCTTGGCCGACTACGAGATTGTTTCGGTCAGCGAAACGGCCATCATGGACGTGTTCCACTACAAGGGAAAGGAGGCATCCCATGGAGAATGATTTCATCCCGGATTGGTGGATACCGGAGTTTTCAACCCAAACATCGTACTTTTCATGAGAAGTAACTTCATACCCGCCATAGTGCTTTTGGCCGGATGCCTGGCAGGCAACAAACTGTTCAACCACGTCAATGCGTGGTTGGGCATCGCAATCATAATAGCAACAATCATTTATTTTCTCAACAAACTAATTAAATTTATTAAGAATGAAAAAGATTCAGATTAAAACCATGTTCACATTCATTGCTGCATTTTTTGTAATGTCATCGTGCCAACGCGTGGCCCCCAACTATGCGGGCGTATTGATGGAAAACTATGGTAAGTCCGGGAAAGAGGACTTTTCCATAGTTTCCGGAAAAGTGTCGGTAGTCGAGCCGGGGACGGAGCTGTTCCAAGTGCCACTGTTCGACCAACGCGGGGAATTTTCCGAACCCGTCATGCTGAAAGCCGCTGACAACACCGAGTTTACCGCTCGCCCGGTCTACTCTTACAAGGTTTCCAAGAGCCGTGCCATAGACGTGGTGTTTGACAACAAGCACATCGACCGTGCCAACACCGAGAACGGAAAAGACGGTTTCATGCAATCCTTGGAGGATAACATCTTAGAACCTCGCATTTATGATTTGATAAAAGAAGAAAGCCGCAAATACAAGACCGATACACTGATGGCAGACGGCGGGTCGTTGGCTTTTGAAAAGAAATTGGAAGAGATTGTCCGTAATGAGTTTGAGGATCGTGGACTTGAATTGAAGTCGTTTTCTGCACAGTTGGAGTTTTCTGACAAAGTACGCGAGAAGATAGACAGCCGGAATGAAGTGAACACCAATATTTCCGTGTTAGATCAACAGATAGAAGAGCAGAAGAAGCGGAACGAGCTTGAACAACTACGAACTGAGCAAGCCTTGATACAATCACGCGGATTGACGGAAGAAATCCTTTATAAACAATTCATCGACAAATGGGACGGTAAAACACCGCTGTACGGCATTGCACCGAATTTCCTAAAAATGACAAAATAAGGAGTATTCCCCGAGGCCGTTCGTCCACATGGAAGGATATTGCCATACGGTAAAGAAGCCGGTTCGATTCCGGGGCGGCCTCCACTATAATTATACTATTTGGTTAGGATTAGGTATTAGTTAAAACAACGCCCCTCCGGTCTGTGAAGATAGGACGGGCACATGGTATCGTGGCGGAATTGGTTAACGCGCCTGTTGGTTAACGGGTAGATTGCAGGTTCGAGTCCTGCCGATTACCACTCATAAAATAAAAATGTGTATGCAAAGTAAACTGAAATTAGCTATCAAGGAGGCATATTATAGAGGTTATCGGGTAAATGAAGAATGTATGCTTATAACCCCTAATAACCGTATGAGGAAATTATGTATAGGAAAAGAAGGATATCCATTGTTTAATATCAGAATAAATGGTAAATGTCAAACAATACCTGCTCATCGACTATGCGCATTTCAAAAATATGGAGAAATATCATTTGCTTGTGATTGCATCAGGCATTTAGATGGAAATAAATTGAACTTTTCACTTGATAATATAGAATTAGGTACTTTCAGTGAAAATCAGTTTGACAAACCAAAATCGGAAAGAATAAGAGCGGCAACAATCGCGAGCCATTCTTATTCAATGAAATGGGATAAAGAGCATGTAGAGAAGATAAAATCTTTTTATGCTTCGTCGAAATCATACAAAGAAACAATGAAAAGGTTTAATATATTATCAAAAAGTGGACTTCATTACATCTTACATAATAGATAATAAATAATGTACTACATAAGACGAAAATAATTATGAAACAAGTAATACACGGAAAGATACCTTCCAAATCCAATTCCTACCGTATAGTCACATTATGCGGCCATGGCTCACTTTCCAAAAAGCCTTCACTAAAGAAATATGAGGAATCCTTTTATGCACAATGTTCAATCCGTGGGAAAAATATAAAGGGGTTCTTCAAACTTGATGTGGATATATATCACGAGAACATGAGGCCGGACTTGGACAATGCTTTTAAGGTCCTTCTTGATTGCCTGCAATCTTGTGGAGTTATAAAGAATGACCGACAGTGCATGGAAATCCATGCCCGCAAGCTTGTGGACAAGAAAGACCCGAGGGTGGAATTTGAATTAGAAGAAATAGAATTTAAATAGAAATAGTTATGGAAACAAAGAAATGTAACAAATGCGGTCGTGAACTTCCTCTGAGTGAGTTCTATAAAAGTTCAAATACCAAAGATGGTCTTCAACGTCATTGCAAGGACTGTGCGAGGGAGTATGTAAAAAATAAAAAGATACATAAAGTATATTCCAATCCCGAACTTGCCAAATATACACCACGTGAATTGATGGAAGAGTTACGCAGTAGAGGTTATACCGGTGAGCTAAAATTCGTACAAGTAATATCTTTATAAAATCATGGCACGTCCAAAAAGCACGGGACTTACTTATTTCCCATTTGATGTGGATTTTATTCAAGATATAAAAATAAGGAAATTGATCAAGTACCAGCGTGGCAAATCAATATCAGTATATGCTCTCCTGCTTTGTCTTATCTATAAGAATGGGTACTACATGTTGTGGGATGAAGAGTTGCCCTTCATACTTTCGGAACAGACCGGATTTGAAGAGGCGTATATACGTGAGGTTATCAAATGCTGCCTGTCACTCGGGTTGTTTTCTAAAGATTTATATGATAAATTCCATATCCTTACTTCAAGAGGAATACAGGAACGGTATTTGGAGGCAATGAAAAATATGAAGAGGAAATCGGTTATTTCGGAATATTCGCTCGTTTCTTCCGAAGAAACCATGGTAACTTCGGAAGAAACCCAAGTAACTTCCGGAAAAACCGCACAAAAGAAAAAGAAAGGAAATAAAATAGAAAACTCCCTATCGGGAGAAAAAGAAAAATTTCCCCCTCCCGAAGTTTTTGAGAAAACATTGCAGGAGTGCCATGCCGAATTGTCCGGTAACGAAAGTTGGATGGAGACAGTTTCGATGAATATTCGTAATTCCGGCCATAAGGATTTTACCCCCGCCATGTTATTGGATTATCTTGGCCGCTTTTTCCGGAAGCTCCAGAATGAGGGTGAAACACACAAATCCCCGAAGGATGCCATGGCGCATTTTGCAAGGTGGTTGAATATCGAACTTCAAAAGCAACAGACTTATGGAACAGCAAATCGGAGTGCTTATACAAGCAAGCAAGAAGCAAACGCCTACGCTCTTGAACGTTTGCAACAACATAAGCTTGACCTCGAAGCGGGCTTGGCTGACCAGGTGGAAAGGCCGTTCTGAGATAGTGAACGCATTTTCCCCGATGCAATGGGGGTATGCCGCAAGCAATCCGGAAAAGGCGTATATGGCAGACTGCCCCACACTGTTGCAGCTTGACGCGCTTTATGGGGGAGGTACTTCCGCCTATTGGGTAGATACACAGGTGTCTGCCATGTTCGGTTCTTCAAGCAGCCGTGAAAAGGGCATTGTGGACGGGATAGGCATATTCTGCCAGTCGTTTTCATCGCAAATATCCGGGTTCAAGATGTCCGAAGTCATGCTGTTCTTCGCACGCTACAAGGCAGGCCGGTACGATAACTCATACGGCGCATTTGATTCCCGGCGTATAGGAAACGCTTTCTTCAAGGAGTTTGTTCCTGAACGCAACAAGGAGCTTGATTTAATCAACCGCAACAAGCTTGCCGAAGAAATCGAGCGCAGGAGTTTCATACCGCCTGCCGGTCATACGAGTTGGTCATGGCTGCAAGAACTCCGGAAGCGTGCCTCCATGGGCGACAAGGAAGCCATAAAGCAACTCACCCCGCCATGAGACTGACTATTTACTGGTCCACGAAAGACGAATCCATACGCGCCCGTATCAGGAAGCGTTTCTGCATCCCTTGTGGCATGACCGTCAACAAGGAGACGAAAGCCGACATAAGGGATGAGGATATGGAATTGCTACGGGAAACCGAAAGACGGGGATTCATACAAATCAGGTTCAAAAAACCATCTTGACATGAACTATTCAGACAACCAATGGACACCGGCAGAACTGGAGTTCCTTCAGGCGCATTACGGCACCATGCCGACACGCGAGCTTTCCGCATGGCTGTCCAGGCACACGGTCCAAGGGATATACCAGAAGGCAAGCTCCATCGGCCTTAAACGCCGCGTCCCTCAACCGAAGAAGAAAAAGCCCGTCAGGCCGAAAGCGTCACCAAAGGCCATCGTGGAAGAAGGGCATCCCGGACCGCAAGAAAAGTGGAAGCCCGCCGATTATGGCCCCTACGACCCGTCATGCCATTGCTGCGAATGCACCCATTATTGCGCAGGTGAGTACAAGTGCCGCTGTTGGCATGTGAAAGGTCGCCACGGGGATTACAAGTATGTGCGCCCCAAAGACCCCTCATGCCGTTATTTCATCCCGCTCACCGGGTCCACGTCAAGCGGTGAAAGCTACTGACCACAAACAATTCAAACGAATGAAAGACATCGAACTATTCAACGACAACTTCCAAAACTGGAAGCGTTACCAAATTCCGAAGGCACAGCTAATCATCGCCGACGTGCCGTATAACCTCGCCGCGAACGCCTATGCAAGCAATCCTGCATGGTACGTGGACGGTGACAACAAGAAAGGGGAAAGCGACAAGGCCGGGAAATCGTTCTTCGACACCGACAAGGACTTTCGCCCGGCAGAGTTCATGCACTTCTGTTCACAGTTCCTTGTGAAAGAACCGAAAGAAAAGGGAAAATCCCCCTGCATGATTATCTTTTGCGAGTTTGAAGACCAATTCCGCTACATTGAATTGGGACGGAGGTACGGCCTTTGTAAATACATCAACCTGGTATTCCGAAAGGACTTCTCCGCGCAAGTCCTGAAATCCAACATGAAAATAGTGGGCAACTGCGAATACGGGCTTCTCCTGTACCGCAACAAGCTTCCCAAATTCAACAATGATGGGCGCATGATATTCAACTGTTTTGACTGGGTGAGGGACAAAGACACCCCGAAATGCCATCCCACGCAAAAGCCCGTGCCCCTGTTGCGCCGCCTCATAGAGATATTCACCGACCGTGGCGACGTGGTGATAGACCCTTGTGCCGGAAGTGGCAGCACTCTTCTTGCCGCAGCCGAATGCGGGCGCAAGGCTTACGGTTTTGAAATCAAAAAGGATTTTTATAACAAGGCCAACAAATACGTACTATCAAGAATCCAAAAAACATTATTTTGACATGCAACAAGGAACAGACAACTTAAATACACTGACCAACATCGTTTACATACTGACCGATGTGTTGGAAACCAACCTCATGGACATGCAGGAAGCATTCAAGAAGCAAGGTTGCGCCTTGCGCCATGACGTGAAGAGGAATTATAATACGGCCATCCATGCCATCAAGTGCATTAAGCGTGACATATCCCATTTGAATGGCTCCACGCAGGAAAGCTTCGGGCGTGACGCGGACATGACGAACGCGCTCCTCCTAACACTGATAGACAGGTGCGGAGATGATGACGAGCTTGCATTCAGGTTCTACAACTACATAAAGTCATTCCCCTCCAAACTTGGGCTTAGGCTTGATGTGGACAATGCCTTTGATTTTTTAGACGAAAAATAGAAATAAAAATGGAAAAGAAATTTGAACTTACAGACAAATTCGTGATAAATGCCTTTGGAATCAAACTGTTCCAAATCAAGTGTACCAAAGCCTTCAAATATGCCAATGAGGGTGATTTAGGTGGGTATGTGGAAAAAGAAGATAACCTTTCTCAGTCCGGCGATGCTTGGGTGTCCGGCAATGCTCGGGTGTACGGCAATGCTCGGGTGTCCGGCAATGCTCAGGTGTACGGCAATGCTCGGGTGTCCGGCAATGCTCAGGTGTCCGGCGATGCTCTGGTGTCCGGCGATGCTCTGGTGTCCGGCGATGCTCGGGTGTCCGGCAATGCTCAGGTGTACGGCAATGCTCAGGTGTACGGCGATGCTCTGGTGTCCGGCGATGCTCTGGTGTACGGCGATGCTCAGGTGTACGGCGATGCTCAGGTGTCCGGCAATGCTCGGGTGTCCGGCAATGCTCAGGTGTACGGCGATGCTCAGGTGTACGGCAAAGCTTGGGTGTCCGGCGATGCTTGGGTGTACGGCGATGCTCAGGTGTACGGCAATGCTCAGGTGTACGGCGATGCTCAGGTGTACGGCAATGCTCGGGTTGAGAACAATCACATGCACTGTGGCTTTGATTGTTTCGGTTCATGCAACCGACATACGCATGCTTATAAGACAAAGGGAAATAAAGTCGAAATAACCTGCGGCTGTTTCCGTGGAAGCCTGGAGGAGTTCGAGAAGAAAGTAGAGGAGACGCATAAAGGCACAATCTACGAGAAGCAATATAAAGCCATCATCAACCTGATTAAGATTAAGTTCGGAATCGATGGATAGAAAGTTGACACACGGCAGCTTGTTCAGCGGGATTGGAGGTTTTGACCTTGCCGCCGAATGGACGGGATGGACAAACGTTTTCCATTGCGAGATAAACGAATTTTGCACACGAATCTTAAACCACCATTTTCCAAATGCAGAGCACTATGCAGACATCACAAAAACCGATTTCACCCCATGGAGGGGGAGAATCGACGTTCTTTCAGGAGGGTTTCCTTGCCAACCTTTCAGCCTTGCCGGACAACGAAAGGGAGCGGGCGATGACCGTTACCTCTGGCCTCAAATGCTACGGGCTATACGGGAGATACAGCCCTCTTGGGTCGTTGGCGAGAACGTTGCTGGCATCCTCACGATGGTACAGCCCGGCGAGGAGGTTGAAGTGGGAAGCCAAACCTCTCTTTTCGGAGAGGCTGACCGAAAAAGAGTATTGCTGCGTCAAGAGTACGTCGTCGAGACCATCTGCCGAGACCTTGGAAGTGAAGGATATTCCGTCCAACCGTTTCTTATTCCGGCTTGTGCCGTCGGAGCACCGCACAGGAGGGACAGGATCTGGTTTGTTGCAAGGCTTGCTGCCAACCCCGATGGCGACCGATGTACGCCATGCGCAGCGAGTGGAAGAATTGAGGAAAGCCGGAGGGAACACCTTCCACAGCAGGAAGAACGGGGAAACGAGGCCGAACGGCTTGACGGACTGGATGGACTTCCATGGACTTCTTCCGACACCCAATGCAACAGAGGGGGAGAAGTGTACAACCCCGGCAGCCAAATGGGGAAAGGGCTTACAGCTATGGCGGTAAACGGGATGCTTCCAACGCCCACTGCGAGCGACATTTTTTCCGGGACGCCGAAAGACCGCAAGGACGGAAAGAGCCGGATGGGAGAGTTGAAAAACTTCGTGGCCCGTCAGCATGGACAGGTTTCCCAACTCAATCCCCTGTTCGTAGCGGAGATGATGGGATTTCCGGTGGATTGGACGGTATCACCTTTCCAAAGTGGAGGCAGGAATCCATCAAAGCTTACGGCAACGCAGTAGTACCGCAAGTGGTTTACGAAATATTCAAAGCAATACAAGAGACCTATGAATACACACCCGATAAGTGAAGTATATAACATGGACTGCATGGAATACATGAAGTCCGTTCCCGACAAGTTCTTTGAACTGGCAGTGGTTGACCCTCCGTATTTTGACGGACCCAACAAATTAGGCTATTATGGGAAGGAAATCTCATCCTTCGGCATAAAACGGCCGGCATACAAGGTAAAACATTGGGGAATTCCTTTAAAACGCTTCTTTGAAGAATTGTTCAGGGTCAGCAAAGAACAAATAGTATGGGGTGTGAACTACTACCCTTATGGTATTTTCTCTTCCGGCAGAATTGTCTGGAATAAAGTTAACGGGAAAAGTTCCTTTTCTGATTGTGAAATCGCCTTCTGTTCCATGATTGATACGGTAAGAATGTTCACCTACATGTGGAACGGAATGTGCCAAGGTAAATCATTGAAAGAAGGACACCTTCAGCAAGGGGATAAACGTAAAAATGAAAAACGGATTCACCCGACACAGAAGCCGGTCGCTCTGTACGCATGGTTGTTACAGAACTATGCCAATCCTGGCGACAAGATCCTCGATACCCATTTAGGTAGCGGGAGCAGCCGGATAGCAGCTTACAAGATGGGCTTCGATTTCTACGGGACGGAAATAGACAAAGAGTATTTCGATGCGCAGGAGAAACGATTTCGGGAAGAGTGTTTGGGAGAAATTAGACTGAGAAACGGCAATGTATATGTACAAAAAGAACTGTTTGAATTATGAAATTGGATAAAAAGATAGACTACTCCATCAACCTTTTGCGCAAGGCCGAACCCATGGCCTTGCGTTTAGACCCCGAGAATGGGTTTTATCTGGCTTTCTCCGGTGGAAAAGACAGCCAAGCCCTTTACTATATCGCACAAATGGCAGGCGTGAAATTCAAGGCCCACATGAACCTTACAAGTGTAGACCCACCAGAGGTTATTCGCTTTGTGAAACGGAATTATCCAGATGTGGAGCTGATAAAGCCGAAGATGAGTATCTACGATATGGCTTTAAAAAAACATCTAATTCCGACACGAACTATTCGATGGTGCTGTGCTGAGTTCAAGGAAACATCCGGCGCAGGAAAGGTTACGCTGACAGGCATCCGCAAGCAGGAAAGCACAAGACGCAATAAACGTAATGAATTTGAGACCGGCAAAAATGGCAAAGCATCGTTCAGCGGAACGTTCGACCAGTGGGAAGAACACGAAGAAACAATGGCAATTTGTGTAGGGGGGAAGGACAAGATATTAATTTCACCAATCATCTACTGGACTGAGCGTGATGTCTGGGAGTTCCTTAACGAGGTGGTGAAAGTTCCGCATTGCAAGCTGTATGATGAAGGTTACAGACGGATAGGCTGTATTCTTTGCCCGATGTCGAATTACAAACAAAAGATTAAAGATTTCCAACGTTTTCCCCATGCCAAACATAAGTGGATTCAGACCATCCAAAAGTTAATTGATGGTGGATATATCAACCACAGCTTCCAAGATGCGGAGTTCGGTTTCCGATGGTGGATAAGCGGCAAGAGCTTCGACAAGTTCTATGCAGATGAAGTATTGCAACAGAAAATTGATTTTGAATGAGTAAAACAAAACTATATTACCTATTCCTGGCAGTCATATGGTGGCTGCTGGGGTAGGTGGAAAGGAGATAAGATGAATAAGATATTTACCATTGCTTATTCAGAGGAAGAAGCAAACGAAATAGGACACTTCATAATGAGTAAAGGCTATGAAGGTGTTCAGAATGACAGCTACAGATATTGTGATATAATGATTGATGCTTGTCTAAGAGAAAATAAAGAACACCACAAAGACCATATTTATGTAGGTGTAAATGGTTATCAAATGGTTGTTGCAAAGACAAAGAGAGGACTAAGACGCAACGGCCTGAAATACATTGAGAAGAAACGAAAATTCTATGAATTATTAAGCAGATATTGAATTATGAAACAAGAAGATATAGAAAAAGCAGCAGTAGATAGCTGTGTTTTTGAAAACAGTATTTTTAATCCTGCATTAACACCGTATTACCAACAAGGATTTAAAGATGGTGCAGACTGGCGCATCAACAGCGTGTGGCATGATGCAAGCGAAAATCCCAAATTGAATAAATTCTTTGTATTTGAAAACAAATGCAATGAATGGGAAACCGATTGCCTTTACCAACATCAAAAATGGAACATTCATGTTGCCGTAAATGATTTGATCCGTTGGGCTTACATAGAAGACTTACTACCTAATACGGAGGAATGAGTATGTTAGAAATCTTAGAATTTATATTTCAGGACTTTTTCCATTGGCTCGGTACGGTAATACTCATTATCTGTATTCCTTTTCCATTTAGCCATAATAGTTTCATTAGTATCAAAAATGAAAATAAGGAGGATTGAAACATGAACTTGAACGAACTGAGAGACCGTGCCTATAAGACAGCTTGCGAACACGGTTGGCACGAAGAAGAATACAGTAACGAACATTACCTCTGCCTGGTCATATCCGAACTGATGGAAGCCTTGGAAGCCGACCGGAAAAGGATGCACGCGTTCAGGAACCCGTTTGAAGATTTCATATCGCGTTTCACAAAAGACCCTGAACATGCCTACAAGGTCGCTTTCGACGAATACATCAAAGACACGGTCGAGGACGAACTTGCCGATGCCGTGATACGCCTGTTCGACCTTGCCGGACTGAAAGAAATCGATTTGGAAAACTTCGATTACGAAGAAAGCGATACGTTCGATTATGAAGGGATTCCGTTCACGGAAGCCATGTTCTCCATCACAAGGGAAATCACGGGCGGATGTACGGACGACGATGTGTTGGAAGACAAGGTACATTCCGTCCTGAACGAAATCTTCTCTTTCTGCGCCGCACAGGAAATAGACATCGAGTGGCACGTAGGGCAGAAGATGCGCTACAACGAACTTAGGAGTTTTAAACACGGAAATAAAAAGTATTGAAACAATGAAGAATAGAATCTACATAAGCCTTCCCATCAGCGGACGGGACATTGGGCAAGTGGAATCAGCCATAAAGTCAGCTTCCGCACAGATAGAAAAACATGGCTTCAAGGCGGTGTCTCCCTTGGAAGTGTCTCCCGACCCCGAATCAAGTTATGCCGTACACATCGGGCGCGGCATCACCGCATTGCTTGAATGCGATGCGGTCCTTGTCCTGCCCGGATGGGTGGAATCCAAAGGATGCGCACTCGAAATGGAAGCCGCACGTATTTATGACAAGAAGATACTTACGAACTATGGAATGTTGGACTATTACGCAAAGGAGGTGGAAAATGAATAACGATATGCCAAAAGTCGTAAGTAAGGGCAAAGTGAAGCTCTTAGATATTGAGATAACGGTGTGCGTTCTCGATAACGGACAAAGGGTTATCCCGGAGGACGATATGAGGAAAGCACTCCTGTTTTTAGGGATTCCCCAAAAAGATATTGAGTACCTGTTGAATCCGAAGAGAGATAAAATTATATAAATTCCATTTTCAAAATTATCATTATTGATAACTTTGTATTATATTTGCACCATGACAAGGAATATAGCTACTTATGCTAAACATAGAATATAAGGATGAAGAGCTGAAGTTGTTTATAGAAACCGGCAAAAGCAACGATAAAAGATATAAGAAATTGAAAAGCAACGCCGTATTCATGAGGGATTTGCGCATGGTGATTAACTTGATGAGACCGGTTGACAATGTCAAGGAATTACACATGTTTAAAAAACTCAACTACGAGCCTTTGCATTATGATTACGAGGGCTATTCAAGTGTACGGATTGGATTCACTTCCAAATATCGGCTCATATTTGAAGAATTTGAAAATGGAATCAGGATATGCCTGATTGAAATAAGCGAGCATTATGGAGACAAATAGCAAAAAAGAAACGATTCCTTTCGTAGCCACTCATCCGAGTGAAATAATTGCCGATGAGATAAAAGCCCGCGGAATGAAGAAAACTGAATTTGCAGAAAGGATGGGGATGCAAAAGCCCAACGTCACCCGTTTGCTGAAAGGGGAAAATATAACCCCGTCTATTGCCGCAAAATTGGAAGCTGCATTGGATATTCCGGCAGACATGTGGATGAAGCTTCAATTGCAATATGACAAAGACACGAAAGCCATCGAACGGCGTGACAATCTGGAGAAGGAAGCCATAGCTACCGAAATGATGCTTTCTTCCTTGTTGAATTTGCCGGAATTGTATAAGCGGCTTGGAATAAATGCTTGTCTTTTTATACAGAAAAAGTTGGAAATACTTTCAGGGCTTTTGAATTTCAATCCTTTGGAAATAGGGAAAATGAATTTTGTCCGTCAGTCCCTGTATAAGAAGAGCGACAAACTTAGTTTTGATGAAAGAAATCAGAACACATGGCTTGTCTTGGCCTATATAAGTGCCATTAAAAACAATCCGTTGCAACCTTATACGAAAGGCGGTGGTGTCAGTGCAGCTAAAACAATAGCCGGGCATGTCCACAAAGGCACATTGACGGAAGCAACGCTAAAACAAGTTTTAAATGACCACGGCATTTCCTATTCCGTTGTCCGTAAATTAGATAAAACGCCTATTGACGCAGTTTCCATGATGACTGGAGAAACACCTGCCATTATTACCACGCACCGTTATAATGACATGAGCAGGCTTGTATTCAACGTGTTGCATGAATTAGGACATGTAGAACTGCACTTCAATGGGAACGACGTGGAAAACTTGTTCATATCCTCGGACGAAACATATTCCTTGGACAACAAACAGGAAAAGGAAGCAAACACATTTGCCGAAGACATACTCATAGACAAACACATTTGGAAGAAGATGATGGAAAGTGGAACAAACAGCATATCGACGAGAAATATCGTAAATAAGCTGAAAGCATTGTCTGAGAAATATGAACTTGATTCCAATATAGTAATTTGGCGTTATAAATACGAAAGCCACAATTACAAGTTGTTTGGAGTGAAACCGGTACCTATCCGATAGGATTATCCCGTCTGAAACTCGTATAGCCCCTGCTTTGGATTTCAGACACATAAGAGCACCGGATTCCCGTTTCCGGTGCTCTTTTTTATACCCGACACCTACCGTGCCGGGCTTCTTGTTATATATAAACCCTAAAAAATATTTAGTATGAACAAACCCGATGATAATTTAAGATTGCTTTTCGTTTATTACGATTCCTGCAACGCCTTGTTGGAAGCCTTCTGTGAGAAGCACGGCTTCGACTATGAGGATGCCCGCAAAAGTTGGGTCGCCGGATGCGTGGGCGAAACCGTATGTTGCGGAGACTATTTCTTCGACATGGACGTGATAGTCACCGACCTGAAAGAAAACGCCCCCGAAGGGGAACTGCTGCGTTGGTATGACTACACCCTGGAATGCCATTCCCTCGGCACGAACGGATGCAATTATTCCTCATGGCTCAAAGGATGCCCGCGACTGTCAGAAGATGAAATGGCAGAAATCAGGGTATGTCAAAAGATTGTGGAGGAAGCAAGGGAACAGCTAAATGAATGTGTAACCAAGTATAAGGAAAGGGGATTTTGATGATGGTTAAAAATATGAAAGGAGAATATACAATGGCGACAGGAAAAAATGAATACCTATGGCACAAGGCATGCCTCGCAGCCATGGCCAACAACCAACTCACCCAAGAATGGGAAGTCAGGCTCTATGCAACCTCGCTCTACAATGCGATGCTGTGGGGAAGAGGGACAAATTGAAAATAAAAAGGGGGCCGGCCCGCACGACCAAGCCACCCCCAACGATTATTCCGTCACAAATATACGGATTTCTAATTAAATAATCGTGTCATGGAACTGGATTTTGATAAAATCATACGTATAAGGAAAATCAGAAGCGTAAAATCGGACTTGTCCAAGGAAGAAAACATACTTACCCGACCGGTATTGTCCGACAAGAAACTCATCCCCAAGATTTATAATGTCTTCACAAGTCTTATCAGCGATAGGGAATGCAAACCGGCCACAAATACAGTGATTCAACGGAAAAAGTTCATCTTCATAGTCCTTTATCTTTATTCCCCGTCCTCTTTGGCCGGGGACAAGATGGCTCCCGGATTGCGTGATGAACTGTCCGGTGTGTTAGGTGTACAAGCTAAAAGCACAATATCCAATAATTGTGCAAACCTTGTTTTCCTTTATCAGAATTATACATCCTTCCGTAAGGATGTGGAATACCTGTGCAACAAGATTATTTCATGGTTGAAATCCCATGAGTTGGTAGAATGAAAAGTAATATTTCTATTACAGATTCCAATTCAGCACAGCCATAAGCCGGCAATAATCCATATACGGAAGATTGTCGGCAATGGCTATGAGTTCATCTATGTACACGTTTCTTCGCATTTCTCTCGATTTCCCTGCGCTGACGGCGGTTTACGCCATACAGCTTGGCATATTCATTCAGTTTAACTTTTTCCTCGTCAGACAGGAGGTCATAGACTTCCTGACCCCGTTTGCCGGATATGATGGCTTTCAATACGTTCAACATCCCAACTCCTTTCTACAATGTTCGCACAAAAATTTCTTTGCAACCGGAAACATCTTCTGCCCGACGTAACCGCTAAGATACTGCGCTTCCTCCCCATACGGGTCAATCCCGGATGCCTGCGAAATATGACGGCACAGATGCCCCTTTTCGTGATCCCATGAGTTCTGAAACTGCTCCGGTGTGGAAGTGAGGGAAAGCACCATCACCGTTTCACGGTCGTGGAAATTTGAATAAGTCAGCCCGGTATTCAAGTTGCCTTCTGTCAGATTGCGGTATGCCTGTCTCAACGAATAACCGCGGCATCCACAATCATACAGGTCTTTCATTATCCGTTCAGTCCAATAGGTTGTAACGGCATAGTACACCCTCACGCTCCACCCATACTTCGGTATGTAGAAATCCTGCACTATCATAATGTTACATCATATCCTCCCAAATGATTGGTGTACCCGAACCAATACAATCCGCATAGAAGCGGGTAAAAGGAAGCCCGTCATAACCGTCAGGGTCATCAATGTAATCCTTGATGAACAATGCAAGATGGGATTCATCGGCTATCGAACTCTTATAATAATCCGCCTTGCCCATGTTGGCCGCATACACACAGTCGTACCCTGCATCCTTCTCCAGCTTGATGCCGTATTTTTTCAACAACTCTTCCACCTCGTCCTTCTTCAATGCATCTAGCTTTTTCTGTTTCCCGGTGGATTCGTCCTTGGTTTTCATTTTCGACACGGCCCACTCGCACATCTTCTTCGAGAAGTGCCACCCGTATTGCGAAATATATTCCTTCATTCCCGAAGGAAACCGGTCATAAGCATCCAGTCTCTGTCCCATAATCTTCTCCTTTATGATTTAGTAAAAGAGAGGGGAATTCCACCCCTCCCGTATCAATAAAACTCACCATTGGCACGTCTGCGCCGACGTTCTCCCATCTCATCCATTCGGGGATACTCCGGGAAGTAACCCGGCATACGGCGTTCGCCCATATCGTAACGTTCACCATACCCCCTGTTGCCATATCCGTTTCCGCCACTGTAGTTTCCGCTTTCACGGAACCCCATTCCGCCCCGCATCTCGTTCATGGCCTTTTCATATCCGTGACGGCATCCTTCCCTGTAAGCTTCTTCAATCTCACCGCCGTCTCTCATACCGAAGCCGCGTCCGTAATCGTCACGCCCTTCTTCCAAAATACTCCACATTCCCATAATCATTTCTTTGTTTTGGATGTGTCAGAACCAAGACCAAACTGTTCCATCAGTTGCTTGTTCAATGTCATAAGGTCAGCCATATTCCGGCTCATTTCAGCCATTTGACTTTTCAAGTCCAATATTTCCTTTTCTTGTTGTTGCTTTGCTACAACCTCCGGGTTTAAAGCACAAAGCATCTGCTCGCATGAAGAAAGAAACTTCTTATGATATTCAACGCTTTTAAGTATTTCTTCACTCTTTTGTTTCATCGTAAGAATTTCAACATTCATCTCCTCACGTGAAGCAGACACAAGAATACCATTCTTTACATCATCAGCAATGTCAAGATTGGCAGGCATTTCGGTTATAGTAACAGTATCCCCGTTACTGACACTTGCAACAATATCCACTACTTGAACAGGCTGTGGATAAAGAGTATTGGGAGTGTTTTTATAAACAGTCCTTAGATTCTTTACTGTTACAACCTTACCACATTCAAGAACAGGGTCAGCCCCTCTATGAAGAATATATAAGGTATTGTTTGGTCTTAAATTCTGAAACATGATTGTTTGACTTTTATGAGGGAGCCTGCGAAACACAGACCCCCGCCTTGTTATTTACTTGCTCCAAAAGAAGCGGTTTCTTTTGCCCGTGTCGGTGCTGGTGCCGAAGTCGGTCTGTAACCTCCATTCACCAGGAACAACTCATTCGTGTACTTGTTGTAATGGATTTCATAGATACCCTGTCCGGCAAGATTGGCCACTGTTACAGGCTCATTGTTGTAAGCCATCAGCGGACGTGTGTCACCGTTCGTGCCTATCAGAATAGGCAGCGTCTGAGTTGTCCCGGCCGGGATGTCCTGACGGAGACTGATGTAGAACCCACCGACATAGTTCCTGCCATAGAAGGCATGGTTCGGAAGTTCCAGAGTGACATTCTCCGTACCCACATTCACCGCCACGGTCGGCAGGGTATTGTAGTTTACCCTGCCAAGTCCCGGAAACCCGAACGGAAATCCTGTAAAAAAGTTAGGCCACATAGCTTACCTCCTTTCTTACATTATCCCCAATAACCTCCATTGCATCCGCAACCATATCCGCTCCGACCGTAAGCGTCACCGGCATAAGCACCGAAAGCAGCTGCACGGTAAGTATCAAGATTTACACCTACGATATTAGGATATTGTACGGGTACGGTTTGCGGCATACGGCACTTGATTCCGTCCACATCCCCCTGCAAAGCCTGCAAACCTGCTGCCAACGGAGCGATCTGCTGGCCTACTGCATTCAGGATAGTAGCGTTCTGGTTACGCTGTGAGATTTCAGCCGTCAGGGTAGCCTTCTCGGCCGTCAGGGCTGCAATCTTATCCTGCAAAGCTTGATTTTGAATGGCATCAAGTTTCGCGAGTATGGCATTCGTGTTCGCCGTAGCTCCGTCACGCAATGACAGTGTGTTCTGGTTGGCTGTGTTCACAAGTTGGTTCGTCTGGTTGCACATGGCAAGCTGATTCTCATATCCCATCGTTGTGATGGCATTCTGCGTCTTGCAGCAGCAGTCAGCAAGCTGTGTCAGGATAGCCTGATTCCCGCTTTGCATCGCATTGATGATTTGGTTGGTAGACAAGCCGACCTGATTACCAACCTGTGTAATGCTGTTCTGAACGTTGCACAAGGCTGTCTGAATCTGTTGCGTAGAACAGTTGAACGAAGAAGCCAACTGGGAAATAGCGTTCCCGTTACCCTGTATGGCCTGCATCAGCAATTCACGTCCCGAATTTCCAGCCAGTTCCGCAGGCAATCCGTTGCAACCGTTACCGCCACGTCCGCCAAAGAAACCACCGTTGCCGTTCCATCCGAAAATAGAAGCAATCACCACCAGCCAAATGATAGACCACCATCCGTCCTGTCCTCCAAAGCCGTTGCGGTTACCCATCAAGGCAAGCAGGTTGGGGTCAACGCTTCGTCCTCCTCCAATCATGCCGGGGAGCAATGCAGTGATGTCCATTTTGCTGCCTCCGCTGGTACCATCGCTGTTAAAAACATAAGTTCTCTCCATAATGTATCTTTTAAATTAAACGTTACAAGGTCAGGCATATCCTGACCCTGCAAAACTACAAATACATTATGTCACTCAAAATCAATCTTTTCCCAACTCATTCCCGATTCTTTCCCGATATATTCCCATCATTTTCCCACACCTCACACGCGAGGAAAAATTGGATAGCATATAGTTTACCGCGCGTTTCGTCTTGCGCACCAATAATGCAATCCGGGAAGGGTAGAAGCCCTCCTTAAAAAGGAAATACACAAGCAAGTAACGTGCATCAACCACCTCCGTTTCCTTGCTTCCCGACAATATGATTCTTGGTGAAATCTCCGTTTCCCTGCTGACAACCTGAATAATCTCATTAAAAATATCTTCCTTGCACATACAAAATCCGATTTTTATTCATATCTTTGTCATACCACATGACAAGGCGTTTATATACAACGATAGCTCGCGATGAAGACATAAAGCCCTCAACGCGCGAGCTATTTTCGCGTCTTGTCATGTGGTAATGCAAGGAACGTTGGGGGCTTTTTTATACTCCCGTCCCCGAAGGAGTAAACATTACTTTTTCAGCCTGTACACAAACCTCCCGAATCCTATAAGGATGCAAACGACCACGGCCACGAGCGCAAAGCCCCCATAGTGCAGCTTCGTTTCCTCCCACCTCGAAAGCTTCCGCTCCACAGGATAAGGC
>NZ_CFQRNQ010000031.1:0-26980 GCF_986071375.1 Paraprevotella sp.
TCACTTGCTTCCATTCCATCTCAAGGCGTAAAGACGGTGTTACATTGAATTTGGAAGTGACTTTCGCTTGTTTTTTTGCTTAAGAGTTTAAAGTCTCACGAAAAAGTATTACCTTTACACGCAGAAACCATAAATCTATTTGATATGAAAAGAAAAATACTTAGTTTAAGCTTATTTTTGATGTTGTTCTCCTGTACATTCCAGCTTCAGGCACAGGAATACGTGCAGCAGACAGATTTGCCCACTATTTATATCGAGACGGAAGGCGGCCGACCTATAGTGAGCAAAGAAGACTATGTGGATGCCGTGTTGCATTATGTAGACAGTAATGGCGTGAAGACGTACGATGCATTAGGTGTTAGGGGACGTGGAAATTCTACTTGGAATTTGGATAAGAAACCTTATAGGATAAAGTTTGCCGAAAAGCAGGAATTCATGGGGCCGGAACGGGCAAAGGCGAAGAGTTGGACACTGTTGGCTAATTTTGCAGATAAAACTTTGCTTCGTAATGCTGTGGCTGCCTGTATCGGAGATTTTGCCGGACAGCCTTTTACGGCCGGTGCCCAGTTTGTGGATTTGATACTGAACGGTACATATTTGGGTAATTACCAACTATCCGACCAAATGGAAGTAAGAAAGAAGCGTGTGGATATTGATGAACAGGATGAGATTCCTACGGAGGGTGCTAATATAACCGGTGGATACTTTTTGGAGGTTGATGGTTTTGGTGCGGCTGAACCTGTACATTATAAAACGAAACGTAATGTGTTGGTAACGGTAAAATCTCCGGATGAAGAGGTGATTATTCCTAGACAAATAGAGTATATTAAGAACCACATGCAATTGTTCGAAGATGCCTTGTTTTCTTCGGATTTTGCAGATCCGGAAAAGGGATATCGTCCTTATGTGGATTCCTTGACTTTGGCCAGTTGGTATATTTCAACAGAGTTGACCGGTAATGTGGACGGTTTCTGGAGTACCTATATGTACAAGAAGAAAGATGACCAGAAATTCTATTGGGGACCTTTATGGGATTACGATATTGCTTTCAATAATTGCAACCGCGTGGGAGATGTATCAGAGAGCTTGATGATAAATAAAGGTTTTGGAGGAGACTTGACACAGAAGTGGGTATTACAAATGTGGAAAGATCCTTGGTTCGTACAGTTGATAAATCGGACGTGGAAGGAGTATCTGGCACGTGGGATAGAAGAGCACGTCATGGATTATATCGACAGTATGTCTGTGGTTATAGACCGTTCGCAAGCCATGAATTTCCAGAAGTGGCCTATCGACCGGCGGGACTATAATGAGATTGTGCTTTTTAGTACATATCAGGAGGGGGTAGATTATTTAAAATCATTTCTGCATACGCATTGCGCATATTTGACGAATACTTTTGCCAAAGCAGCGGAAGAGATGGGGAGCATGGAAGAACCTACTCCGGAGTTTACGTTGGATACGGGATTTTATTATCGTCTTTTTAATAAAGGTACAGGCAATGCCATTGATGTTTTAGACAGCGAAGGGGATAAAGTATGTACATGGTCGCCGGCTCGTGAGCGAGAAACCCAACAGTGGGAGATTCTGGCGGTAGGGGAATACTATCAGATAATCAATCGTGAAAGCGGCTTGGCATTGTACGACTGTGCCGTGAAAGAAGGAGAAATTTATAAAACAGGAACACAGTTGGAGTTACGTAAACCGCGTAGTTCCCAACACCGTCAACAATGGAGTTTTGTACCGGTAAATACAGGCAACACTTACATATTGGTCAATAGGCTGACCCAATTGGCTATAAATAATGCGGGAGGTTCTGCGGAAAATGGAAATAGTGTGTTAAGTTGGACCAATGATTCGGAGAACAGTTTGAAAGATACCCGGCAATGGCGTATTGAGAAAGATGAAGCAAAAGGGGAGACCTCAGTGGAATCGTCTGGTCGCGAGAGTCAGTATTGGGTATTGTATAATCCGGACACAAAACAGTTGCATTTTGAGTCCAATGACATGAAGCAAATAGACGGGCATGCTTCCATTTATGCGGCAAATGGTGAATGTGTCATGCAGTTTAGAATAAGCCAGACAGCAGATTTGTCTTCTTTTAGAAAGGGTATTTATATTCTTACTTGGATGGAAGAAGAAACAAAACGTACGGTGAAAGTAGCCATTAAATAGCAAGTGTATTCCATATACGTTGAGGAACGAGATTCTCAGGGATGAGGAAGAAACAATACGCCATTTTGAATACGTACGGTTTCTTCCTCAATCATTTGGTGCAGAAGCTGTGCTGTCTTTTCACGGGGAATGCCCGGGAAAGTCATTTCCGACACACTGTGCTTTTGGCCGTCCTTTAAAGTCTCCAGTATAAGTGCGATGATTTGTTTGTCCGTAGCATCCGTATGCGGATGAGATTTCCGTTTCCGGCAAACGTCACATTGTTCGCAGGGGGGTGCGTCTTTTTCACCGAAATAGTGCAAAAGGACTTTGCTACGGCAAAAGTCAGCCTCTTCTGCATAGTATAACATGGACTCAATCCGCTCTTTAAAATTTTTCTTGCGTTCGTCGTACACGGAAGGAGGGAATACGATACGTTCCTTTTCGATGCGTTTACAAGAGAAGGTGATATAAGGCGTTTTTTTGCGGGGGATGTAATGGAGGATTCTGGCCCTGCCAAGTGCCAACAGTCCATGGTAAACCTGGTCTGTGGTCAGCCCGGATAAAGCCGCAATACGCCGTTCGTCCATAAAGACATAATCGCTGAACACGCCTCCATAGCTGCGTAAAACCCATTGGATGAGTTGTTCCTGTTCTGCCTCGAGTTCATGAATGCGGTATAGCTCGTCGCGGCGGAGCAGAAAGTGTATGCGGGAGGCGTTGTCTTGTTCTTCCGTATATTCGATATAGCCTGCCCGTTCCAATAAATGTAGCGCACTGTCGGTCTGGACCGGAAAGTGTTTGAAGTTACGGCAGAATTCGTCTAAGTCGAATTCGCGGGTTACGTTGTAACCGTCTCCCATGGCCATCTGGTAATAATAACAAATGTGTTCGTACACATCCCGTATGGCATCCTTGTCCGGAAAAGTATCGGGGATACGTTTCATCAAGCGTGTACGGTCGTGTCTTTGGTATAGCAGTACTGCGTAAGCCTGTGCACCGTCACGTCCGGCCCGCCCCGCCTCCTGGAAGTAAGCCTCTATGGAGTCCGGCAGGTCGAGATGGATGACCAAACGTACATCCGGCTTGTCGATTCCCATGCCAAAAGCATTGGTCGCTACCATAATCCGTATTTTGTCCTCTTGCCATTGATGTTGGCGAAGGTCTTTTTCCGCATCGTTCAGTCCGGCATGGTAAAAGGTCGCGGACATACCGGCTGCTTGTAATTTCTCCGTGGTTTCCCGGGTATTCCGTCGGCTTCTGGTATATACGATGGCCGCTCCCTTCGTACTATTCAGAATATGGATGAGTTCCCCAAACTTGTCTTCTGTATGCCGGACAATGTAAGCCAGATTTTTCCGCTCAAAACTCATACGGAAAGCATTCTCTTCCCTGAAGGCCAACTGGCGTTGGATGTCCTTGACCACTTCGGGCGTAGCCGTGGCCGTTAGGGCAAGAACCGGAATGTCCGGCAGGATTTTACGGATTTCCGCAATCCGGGTGTACGAAGGCCGGAAGTCATATCCCCATTGGGAGATGCAGTGCGCCTCGTCCACCGTAAGGAAACTCACGGGCATGTGGCGCACCTTTGCGAGGAAGATATCCGAGGCTAACCGTTCGGGGGATACATAGAGGAACTTATAATTGCCGAAAATGCAGTTCTCCAGCGTAACGAGGATTTCCTCACGTGACAGTCCGGAATAGACGGCAGCAGCCTTGATGCCTCTTCCGCGCAAGTTACGTACCTGGTCTTTCATCAAAGCGATAAGCGGAGTGACCACGATACAAATGCCTTCACGGCTAAGCGCAGGCACTTGAAATGTAATGGACTTGCCGCCACCGGTTGGCATAAGCCCCAAAGTATCCCGTCCGTTTCCGATACTTTCTATGATTTCCCGCTGTATGCCGCGAAACCCGTCATACCCCCAATACTTTTTCAATATGGACAGATAAACGTCTTCCATGCGAGGATCTTGTGAAGCTTATTCTTTACCGGAGGGGCGGATGTCCTCTATCTGAAGTTGCACTTCGCCCCGTTTATGTGTGTTTTCTTCGATAGTGTAGCAAATATCGAAAGAACGTTTGGTCTTGATGTAACGGGCCTGTGAACTTTGCCCGAAAGCGATGCCGTTCATGACGTTGTTGCTCTTGTTGTCCACCAATTCCAATTTGATATGTTCTTGTTCGCGTCCTACGACCTTGCTCGTTCCGTAGTCATATACATGTTGCGTGCAGAACAGCGGTTTCGTATTGTCCGGTCCGAAAGGGTTGAACTTTTTAAGGTCATGGTGGAATTTGCGCGTGATGTCCTTGAAGTCTATTTGCGCGTCGATGTTCAATATGGCCGAAGTCTGTTCCGGCAGGATATGTGTTTCCACGTAAGCTTCGAAACGCCGGTGGAATTCCGGTACGTTTTCCACTTTCATGGACAAGCCCGCAGCATACGTATGTCCTCCGAAATTCTCCAATAAGTCCCGGCAACTTTCGATAGCCTTGTAGACATCGAATCCCGAGACGGAACGCGCCGAACCCGTGGCCAGATTGTCCGTGCGGGTCAGTACGACCGAAGGCCGGTAATAGATTTCCGTCAGGCGTGAGGCTACGATGCCGATAACCCCCTTGTGCCACTCTTCGTTGTAAATGACGATGGATTTTTGTTCGCTTTGTTTGTCCAGTTTCTCTACGATACCGTTTGCTTCCTCCGTCATAGACTTGTCCAAGCCTTTGCGCATGTCGTTGTAGCGGTTGATTTGTTCCGCCATTTCATGCGCTGTCTGATAGTCTTTTTCCACAAGCAACGCCACGGCCTCTTTTCCGTTTTGTATGCGTCCCGAAGCATTGATACGCGGTCCGATTTTGAAGATGATGTCACTGATGGTCAGCTCCCGTTCCGACAAGCCGCATACGTCGATGATGGCCTTTAGCCCGATGCTCGGGTTGGCATTCAGTTGCCGTAGGCCGTGGTAGGCCAGGATTCGGTTTTCTCCCATAATCGGTACGATGTCCGACGCAATGCTGACGGCACAAAGGTCCAATAACGGGATAAGTTGGCTGAACTCGATGCCGTTGCTTTGTGCGAAAGCTTGCATGAATTTGAAACCTACGCCGCAGCCGGACAAATGGGGATAGGGATAAGTTGAGTTGAATCGTTTGGCATTCAGAATCGCCACGGCCGGCGGAAGGATTTCGTCCGGTACGTGGTGGTCGCAGATAATGAAGTCGATACCCTTTTCTTTGGCGTATGCAATCTCATCTACGGCCTTGATGCCGCAGTCGAGCACGATAATCAGTTTGACCTCGCTTTCGTATGCATAGTCGATTCCTTTGACCGACACGCCATACCCTTCTTCGTAACGGTCGGGGATATAATAGTCGATATTGGAATAATATTGTTGCAGGAACTTGTAGACCAATGCTACAGCCGTGCAGCCGTCTACGTCATAATCTCCATAAACCATGATTCTCTCCTTGCGTCCCAAAGCTTTGTTCAGGCGCTCTACGGCCCTGTCCATATCGGTAAACATGAACGGGTCGTACAGCCCTGTGAGCGAGGGACGGAAGAATTTCTTGGCATCCGCCACCGTCGTGATATTGCGTTCTATCAAGAGACGACCGAGAATGGGGCTGATGTTCAGCTCTTTGGCCAATCTCTCAGCCGCTTCCTGTTTTTCCGGTGTAGGAGGTTCTAATTTCCATTTATAGTTCATTATATGTATTTTTTTCCTTTTTATGCTATCTCCGGGCGTGAGGCTTGTCACGTGGCCACACGGTTATTCATGTAAAAGTAGGAAAAAAATATAAGAAAACCGCAGTTTCCCCATCTTTTTTGGAAAACTGCGGTAGCTTTTTACTCTCTTTATGAGAAAGCGGTTGTTCCTCTGTCTTTTTTAATTCAGCCCCAATTTTTTCCGGATTGGTTCGGGGATGGCATTTTTGTTCACTACGATATTCATGGTTTTGTAGGCAACGAATGCTTTCGAAGCGTACCAGATGCCTTTGTAAGTTCCGGCATTGCCCCACGAGTTCTTCACCATGTAGTATTCTTTTCCGTTTTGGTCTTTGGCGATACCGTAAATCTGCATGCCATGGTCATCCGTCGTTTCCCAGTTGTCGTAAGCCGTCTGGCGCATTTCCTGAGTGACTTTAACCTCCGGAAGCGGTTTGGAAGTCAGTTTCTTGACGATTTCCGCACGTTTGCTGTTGTTGCTCAATCCGAGCCAACGGGCTGCGTCTGAACCTACCAAGTCTTCTGCCTGCTTCACGTCCGGCATCACGGCGATACCGTTGCGTGTGAAGCCTGTCTCGCTCACGTCCGAACCCCACGCGATGGTAAACCCGTTGTTAATGGCATAGTCGAATACCTCCATCAATTCGTCGATTGGCAAGTTGTAGGATTGCGACCAACGCCAGTTGTCTTGTACTTCGATGACAAAAGGTTTGTAGAACGGATGATGGGTATAAGAAGTCAGGGACACGTAATCGTCCATGTCCAGGCCCAACGACTGCATGTAGCTTTGCGGAGTGTATTCCTTGCCTTTGTAAGTGAATTTCTCGGGGCATTTGCCCAAGTAGGCATCATAGATACCGCAAAAAGCCTGTTTCCATACGGGAGACAGTTTTTTCAGGTTGCTCGTGGCCAAAGCATCTACGAAGGCTGTGGCTACGAGGTCCACCTCATTGTGGTTGGGCAGTGTGTCGCCGTAAAGCGTACCCGGCTCCGGCATGGCTTCTTGCGGTACGATACCGTAATTCTGCATGCAGTAGATCACGTCGTAGAAACTTCCTCCTTGCGCGAACGAGACATCGCCGTGCGTGCGGACGGTTTGGGCGGCACGGTCTTCCATCGTTTTGTGTACGACGAACATTTCGCAAAGGTCATGTTCGCCTTTTCCCATGCGGAGCAGTTCGGATTCGAAAAAAGACAGCGTGCTGAAGCACCAGCACGTACCGCTTTGGTTCTGGTTCTTGATGGAAGTGATAGGGTTTTCTTTCACCGTGGTAAAGACGAAACCGGTGTCGGCTTTTTCCACGTGTTTCTTGGCCGATACGCCCAGTGACAGGCAAGCACATGCGATAAATAAAAGTTGTTTTTTCATTTCGGATATTTTAGTGATACATTAATTAGTCCTTTGTGCCATAAACTCTTCCACGTCTTCTATATGGTACGGGATGCGTTCATGTCCCAACATGCGGCAACCGTTTGCTGTAATCAGGATGTCATCTTCTATGCGGATGCCCCCGAAATCCTTGTAGGTTTCCAGAAGGTCGAAATTGATGAAATCCTTGTTGATTCCTTTGCTTTTCCATTCATCAATCAGGGCCGGGATGAAATAAATGCCCGGTTCGTCGGTCATGACCCAACCTTCTTGCAAACGGCGTCCGCAGCGCAGGCAGTTCGTGCCGAATTGCGTGGACGGCTGCACTTCGTCGTCGAAGCCCACATACCGTTGCCCCAATCCTTCCATGTCGTGCACGTCCATGCCCATCATGTGTCCCAGGCCGTGCGGGAAGAACATGGCGTGCGCTCCGTTGCGTACGGCTTCTTCCGTGTCGCCTCTCATCAGGCCGAGTTCTTTCAGGCGGCCGGTCATGAGGCGGGCTACACTCATGTGCACGTCCCACCATTTGATGCCGGGGCGTGCGATGTCCAGTACGTGGTCATGGCAAGCCTCCACGATGCTGTAAATATCCCGTTGGCGGGAGGTAAACCTGCCGTTGATGGGAGTGGTGCGCGTATTGTCCGAGCAATAGTTCTCGTTGGTTTCCGCTCCTGCGTCGCAAAGCATCAGCCGTCCGTCTTCCAAAGGGCGTGTAGAAGGGTAGCCGTGCATGATTTCCCCGTGCATGGAAAGAATGGTGGGGAAACTGGTCATGCAACCTTTGGCCGAGGCAATACCGCTGATGGTGCCCGCGATGTATTGTTCGCTCACTCCGGGGCGGCAAAGGCGCATGGCCGTCGTGTGCATCTCATGGCCGATGGCGCAGGCCCGCTCGATTTCCTTTATTTCGGCCGGCGTTTTCACAGCCCGTTGGTCGATGACCGCCATGATGAGTTCCAACGATGCTTCCTCGCGTTGCCGTGAAGGATGTATGCCTGTCAGGTCCATGAGTTGGATCATCAGGTCGTGGCGGTAAGGAGGCAGGAAGTGGATTTTCCGTCCTTGGCTTCGGGCTTTTCTTACCAATTCCTCCAGACGGCTCATCGGGGCACTGTGTTCCACGCCGCTTTGTGCAGCAAGGTCGGCCACACTGTCCACGTCACCGAACCATACGATGTCTTCGATGTCAATATCGTTGCCAATCAGGTATTCCTTGTGGTTGTCTATGTCGATTACCCCCACGAGTCCTTCGCGGTGCTGTCCGTAAAAATAAAGAAAACTACTGTCTTGCCGGTATTTGTATGCGTTGGCCGGATAATTGGACGGTGCATCGTTGTTCCCGAAAAGCAATATCAAGCCTTCTTTCACCTGACGTTGCAGCCGGTCGCGTCGGGCCATATATGTTTCTTTGTCAAATAACATAAACGTAGTTTAAAGATGAAACATTTAATAAAGTATGCAAAAATACTGATTTCATTTGGGATTTTCATTAACTTTACTCGTAAATTAGGAATAATTATGGAGATAGGCAAGCATACGGGTTTAGTGTTGGAAGGAGGGGGCATGCGCGGAGTTTTTACCTGCGGGGTGTTGGACTGGCTACTCGACCATCACGTTGATTTTCCCTACACGGTGGCCGTGTCGGCAGGGGCGTGCAATGGCTTGTCCTATATGAGCCGCCAACGCGGGCGGGCGAAGTACAGTAATATCGACATGCTTAAAAAATACAAATATATCGGTATGCGTTTTTTGTGGACGCAACATAGCATACTGAACCAAGAACTGCTGTACAAGGATTTCCCGGAGCGCATCGTGCCTTACGATTTCGAGGCTTACCGGGCCAATCCCGGGGTGTTCGAGATGGTGACCACCAATTGCCTGACGGGGCGTGCCAATTATTTGTCGGAGAAAGAGAATTATAACCGGCTGATACGGATAGCCAAAGCTTCTAGCAGCTTGCCATACGTTTGTCCCGTGGTCATGGTAGACCGGGAGCCGATGTTGGATGGTGGAATCGTGGATTCCATACCGGTGGAGCGGGCGATGTCGCTCGGTTATGAACGCAACGTAGTCGTGCTGACGCGCAACCGAGGCTATCGCAAGACGGGCCGGGACATCCGTATTCCTTCTTTTATTTATCGCCGTTTTCCCCGTCTGCGGGTGGCGCTCAGCCACAGGTGCGAATGTTATAACCGCCAGTTGGAGCTGATAGAGCAACTTGAGGATGAAGGAAAGATTCTGGTGGTGCGTCCGCTTGAAAAACTCGAGGTGGACCGTCTTGAAGACAATATAGGGAAACTGACGGCCTTGTACGAAGAAGGATATGCTTGTGCCGAGACGGTTTTAGGAACGTGTATTTTTAATGAATAACGAAAGATGACAGAAGAGCAAGAACAGAAGCCTGCGGTGGAAAAGAATCCGCATATTTATAAACCGGCATATACGAAACAGGAAGTGGACGAGCTGACGCGTTGGTTTGAAGAGCGGATGGACCGCCTTCCCGCGACGTTGCGGTTGAACGAGGCAACCACTACTTCCGACCTTCCCCGTACGGTGAAAGCCCTGTTGGCGGTGTTGAAAGTGCATAAAGAGGATATATCCGTGACTTTCAGCGGATACATGTCCCATTTGGACTTGATTCGTTTGCGGTTGAAAGAACAAGGCCTGGAGTAAAGAGCAAAAGGGGAAGGCAGATGAAAAGACGGATACGTACGATATGGGCGGGCGTTTTGTGCCTCTCTCCGGTGTTGGCATTGCAGGCCGGGTGGGGAGATTTGCAGGAACAGTTGCGCCGTATGGTGGCAGACAAGAAAGCGCAAGTCGGAATAGCCGTCATATTGGACGGGAGGGACACGCTGACGGTGAACAATGACGTGCGCTATCCCATGATGAGCGTATTCAAGTTCCATCAGGCTTTGGCCGTGGCTGACGCTTGCGGGCAGCGTGGCGTTTCTTTCGATACGTTGGTGCATGTCCGGCCGGACGATTTGCACACGGATACGTACAGTCCGTTACGGGACAAGTATCCGGACGGAAACCTGTCTCTTTCCGTGGGCGAGCTTTTGAAGTATACTTTGCACCTGAGCGACAACAATGCCTGCGACATTCTTTTCCGGGTGTTCGGAGGCCCGGCTGCTACGGATGAGTATTTACGCAGCATGGGCTTGCGGGATTTTGCCATTGAAGTCACGGAGGACGATATGCACCGCAATCTGGCGGATTGTTACCGGAATTGGACGACTCCGTTAGAGGCGGTACGCCTGTTGGAATGGTTGGTTTCGGGTAAGGCGGCTAAGGGAGCATACCGGGATTTCATAGAGCAAACCATGATTTCCTGCCAGACGGGGCGCGACCGTCTGCCGGCACCGCTTGCCGGTACGAAGGCGGTCATCGGGCACAAGACTGGTACGGGCGACCGTAACGGAAAGGGACAGATTATCGGGACAAACGATATCGGTTTTGTTTTCCTTCCGGACGGGCATCGTTACAGTATTGCCGTGTTGGTCCGCGATTCGGAAGAAAGCGAACAGGCCACGGCCCGGGTTATAGCCGATATTTCGGAGGCTGTATACCGGCATGTAAGCGGAAAAGCATTCTAATCTGATTTCGGAGAATTGCCATAAACAAGAAAAGATGCACTCTTCACAGGTGCATCTTTTCTTTTGAATTCTATTAAAGAAGTACTTTTCGTTATTATTCGCTCCAATCCATCTTGGTCATGCGCACGTAGCTCTGGTAACGCTTCTTGGCCATATCCTCGCAAGCGTTGAAGAGGTCGGCGGCTTCAGCCGGGTATTGCTTCATGACGGAAGCAAAGCGGACTTCGCCTTTCAGGTAATCCTGGAAAGCATCCCAGTCAGGCTCTTTGGAGTCGAGCGAGAACGGGTTCTTGCCTTCGGCTTCCAAAGCCGGGTTGAAACGCCACAAGTGCCAGTAACCGCACTTCACGGCTGCTTCTTCCTCTGCCTGCGACTTGCCCATGCCCTTCTTCAAACCGTGATTGATACAAGGAGCGTAAGCGATGATGATGGACGGGCCGGGATAAGCCTCGGCTTCGCGGATGGCCTTCAGGCACTGTGCCTGGTCGGCTCCCATGGCAATCTGTGCCACGTACACGTAACCGTAAGTGGTGGCAATCATACCCAAGTCTTTCTTGCGTACGCGCTTGCCGGAAGCGGCAAACTTGGCAATGGCTCCGAGCGGGGTTGCCTTGGAGGACTGACCACCGGTATTGGAATATACTTCGGTATCCAATACGAGGATATTGACATCTTCACCCGAAGCGATGACGTGGTCCAGACCACCGTAGCCGATATCGTAAGAGGCACCGTCGCCACCGATAATCCACTGGCTGCGTTTTACCAAATAGTGTGCCAGTTCGGACAGTTTGGCGCAAGCCGGGCAACCGGCAGCCTTGCCTGCCTCGATCATCGGGACGAGTTTTTCGGCAGCGGCCTTGCTGGCATCTGCGTCGTCCTTGCCTTCGAGCCATTCCTGAGCGGCAGCCTTGAAGTCGGCCGGAGTCTCATCGGCAGCGATGGCACCCTTGAGAAGCTCTTCGATACGTGCACGCATCTTCTTGTTGGCCAATGCCATACCGAGGCCGAATTCGCAGAAGTCCTCGAACAAAGAGTTGGCCCATGCCGGACCTTGACCTTTGGCGTTGGTCGTATAAGGCGTAGAAGGAATGGAACCGGAGTAGATGGAAGAACAACCGGTGGCGTTGGCTACGATTTCACGGTCGCCGAACAGTTGTGAAATCAACTTCACGTACGGAGTTTCACCGCAACCAGAACATGCACCGGAGAACTCGAACAACGGCTGTGCGAACTGCGAGTTCTTCACGTTGCTCTTGATGTCTACCAAGTCTTGTTTGCTCTTCACGTTCTTCACGCAGTATTCCCAATTCGGAGCTTCATCGAGTTCCTGTTCCAACGGAACCATTGTAAGCGCCTTGCCCAATTTCGGGTTGCCCGGACATACGTCGGCACAGTTGCCACAACCCAAGCAGTCCATCACGCTCACCTGGATGCGGAAATTCATGCCTTTCATGGCTGCCGGAGCCTTCATTTCGATGACCGGAGCGTTGAAGCCCTTCATTTCCTCAGCATCAAGGACGAACGGACGGATGGCAGCGTGGGGACAAACGTATGCGCACTTGTTGCACTGGATACAGTTGTCGGGGTTCCATGTCGGGACGAAGGCTGCCACACCGCGTTTCTCGTATGCGGCCGTACCTTGCGGCCAAGTACCGTCCTCGATGCCCTTGAATGCGGAAACTTTCAGCAAGTCGCCGTCCTGTGCGTTGATGGGGCGTACCACTTCATTGATGAATGCAGGGTCGTTGTTGGCCGGAGCAGCATCGGCTTCGAGTGTGGCCCATGCCGGGTCTACGGCCAGTTCCTTGTATTCACCGCCACGGTCTACGGCAGCATAGTTCTTGTTCACCACGTCTTCACCCTTCTTGCCGTAGGACTTCACGATGAACTTCTTCATTTGTTCAACAGCGAGGTCTACCGGGATTACGCCGGTGATACGGAAGAATGCAGACTGGAGGATGGTGTTGGTACGGTTGCCCAACCCGATTTCCTGTGCAATCTTGGTGGCGTTGATGTAATATACCTTAATATTGTTCTTGGCAAAGTAAGCCTTTACCTTGTTCGGCAGGTTCTTGGCCAGTTCCTCGCCTTCCCAGATGGTGTTGAGCAAGAACGTACCGTTCTTCTTCAATCCACGGGTCACATCGTACATGTGGAGATAAGCCTGAACGTGGCAAGCCACGAAGTTAGGCGTGTTCACCAAGTAAGTGGAGCGGATGGGAGAATCTCCGAAACGCAAGTGAGAGCACGTGAAACCACCGGACTTCTTAGAGTCGTAAGAGAAGTAAGCCTGGCAGTGCTTGTTGGTGTTGTCGCCGATAATCTTCACGGAGTTCTTGTTGGCACCCACCGTACCGTCGGCACCCAAGCCGTAGAACTTGGCTTCGAACATGCCTTCGCCGCCCATGGCCACCTCTTCTTTCTGAGGAAGCGAAGTGAACGTCACGTCGTCCACGATGCCGAGGGTGAACTGGTTTTTCGGTTCCGGAAGAGCCAGATTCTCGTACACGGACAAGATTTGTGCCGGAGTCGTGTCGTTAGACCCGAGACCATAACGTCCGCCTACGATAACCGGGGCGTTTTCCTTGCCGTAGAAGCATTCTTTCACATCCAGATACAGCGGTTCGCCGTTGGCACCCGGTTCTTTCGTGCGGTCCAGTACGGCAATAGTCTTGGCTGTGGCCGGAACGGCAGCCAAGAAATGTTTGGCCGAGAACGGACGGTACAGGTGAACGGCTACCAAGCCCACCTTTTCGCCCTGTGCGGTCAGGTAGTCGATGGTTTCGCGGATGGCTTCGGTTACGGACCCCATGGCGATGATGACGCGTTCAGCGTCTGCGGCACCGTAGTAAGAGAACAAGCCGTACTTGCGGCCGGTGATTTCAGACACCTTGTTCATGTAGTCCTCTACGATGGCGGGAACTGCGTCGTAGTAATTATTGCAAGATTCACGGTGAGTGAAGAACGTGTCGGGGTTTTCGGCCATACCGCGTGCCACCGGATGTTCGGGCGACAAGGCACGGCTGCGGAATTCCTTCAAAGCCTCCTGGTCTACCAAGGGAGCGAGGTCGTCGTTCTCCAGCATTTCAATCTTCTGGATTTCGTGAGACGTACGGAATCCGTCGAAGAAGTTCAGGAACGGCACGCGGCTCTTGATGGTAGACAAGTGTGCCACGCCGGCCAAATCCATCACTTCCTGTACGGAACCTTCGCACAACATGGCGAAACCGGTCTGACGGCAAGACATGACGTCCTGATGGTCGCCGAAGATACACAGTGAATGAGAAGCCAAGGTACGGGCCGACACGTGGAACACGCAAGGCAGCAGTTCGCCTGCAATCTTGTACATGTTCGGAATCATCAGCAACAAACCTTGGGATGCCGTGTAAGTCGTGGTCAGCGCACCGGCCTGCAACGAACCGTGGACGGCTCCGGCGGCACCGCCTTCCGACTGCATTTCTTGTACCAACACTGTTTCGCCGAAGATGTTCTTACGGCCCTGTGCTGCCCATTCGTCCACGTATTCTGCCATGGTCGACGACGGGGTGATGGGGTAGATGGCTGCAACTTCCGAGAACATATACGAGATATGCGCTGCGGCCTGGTTACCATCACAAGTGATAAACTTTTTTTCTTTTGCCATAATAATGATTAATATTACGAGATTAAACTACAATTTCTTTATATTCAACTTAATATAGGAATCCGAACAACCATATCGGTATTTCGTTCCCGTGCCCTATTTCTATCTTATGCCGGGCATATATCGTTTCGGCGTTCCGCCGTCGTTCTTCGTTGGGGCAGATTTTGAACTTCAGGTTTTCGTCCACCAGGAACGAAGTACCCTTTTCCCCCTTGTTCAGTTTATGGTCTTTCCACATCGTGTTTTGGAAGAAAGTCTCCAGGATGTCCTGCTCTTCCAAGCGGCACGGGTAGATGACGTACATCAAGTTGCTGTTGTGCATCATGATCCGGGCCGGTTTTTTGGGAAAGGTTTCCCCTTTCGGATAAATCATGTTGATGAGCCGTGCGTCGGCCAGATACTTGATGTAGTTCATTACCGTGGCCCGCGACGTGTGGATGTCCTCTGCCAACTGGCTGACGTTGGGAGCCACCGGGCTGTCTATCGCGAGCAAATATAGTAATTTTTTGATTTTCGCCAAATATTTCAGCTCTATTTGTTTGATGAGCAAGATGTCCACTTCGAGCATCATGTTCATGGTCTTGAGCAGGTTTTCGGAGAAATTCCGCTTTTCTAAGAAGAACGGGTAGAAACCGTGGTGCAGATAGTCTTGGAAGAACTTCAGCGGACTGGCTTTAGGCAGGATGCTGCGTACGATTTGTTCATGACGGTTCAGGATTTCGTCGAGCGTATAAGACGGGAAGTCGTTGCCCGTCTGCAAGTTGAGAAACTCGCGGAAAGAGAAACCTCTCAGGTTGTATGATTTCACCAGGCCGTTCAGTTCCGGGTTTTCCGTCTTCAGCCGCATGACGGACGAACCGGTGAATACGATTTTCAGCCCCGGCAGCGTGTCGTAGCATTTGCGCAGGTCCGTGCTCCAGTCCGGTTGTTTGAACACCTGGTCGATCAGCAATACTTTTCCTCCGCCTTCGTAGAACTCTGTGGCGAATTCGGCAATGCCCTTGCCCTGAAAATAGAAATTGTTCAGATTGATGTAGAGGCATTTCCGGTCTTCCACGTGGAAGTGTTCTTTGGCATATTGCAGGAGGAAAGTGGTCTTTCCTACTCCGCGTGTACCTTTAATGCCAATCAGACGGTCGTTCCAGTCTATCTCGTCCATGAGGGCGCGACGGACAGGAGCGTGGGTGTGCTCCACAAGGTACGCATGTGTTCTGAAAAAAGACTCCATCCTTTGGTGCTTGATACAATATGCAAAGATAGTGTAAAACCGCAAAAGTGCAAAGTCGGGTTGGCAAAATCTTTGTTTTTTCTTCATTTTCTTATTCGAAGCATGCAGATTGTCAAATTGTCAATTTCGGCCTTGTAGGAATGCGTCATTTGGGGCTGAAGGCGGGGAAGTGCGGAAATACGCGATTCTCGCGCGCCGGGGGGATGACATTTTGAACTCCCTTCGGCCTGTCGGGCTTTCAAGATGCACGGCATGCAGGCACGACGTGCGTGCGGGGGCGGGATTCGTGGAAGCATGAAACGGACTCCGTAGGGCATCCTGTCATTCGTTTTTTGCAGTCCGACGCGTCTCGTTTAGGAGAAAAACGAGCCATGTGGGCATATTTTTTTTTCTGTTTTCAGGGCTTTTCTCCACTCGCATGCGGAGAAGGATGCCCCATCACGAGGACAAAAAAAATGTTTTCTCAGCCGAACGAAAAATCATTCGGCTGTGATTGAAATGCGTTTAAGCTGAAAAAAGTCTAAAAACAAGGTTGAAATGTGAATTTATGTATCTGAAAAAGGGGGTGAAAACAACATGGAACGTAGCCGGCACATAGAGCGTCTCATTCGGAGAAAGTCCGTGGGACTTACGTTTTGTCGGTAAAAAGGGGGTATGTCCTTTCATTTGTTTATTAGGAAAGTTTCCTGTGCTTCTTATTCCGCTTGTCGGAAGGACTTTTTAAGCGGCAAACGGGTACGTCCTAAAGGGAAAGGATTTTGCCGTTTGCCGCATCTGAAATGGAGATTAGGTAATGGATTTGGTTTTTTACTGTTTGGCTTCTTCTGGAGCTCCTCCCCATCTTTGGTCCAGACGGGTGGCCTCTTCGCGGGTGATGCCGATGACGGAACCATGGCGCGGATGGAAGTCTTTGACGAAGGTTTCCGGTTTGGAACTGAAATGGATGAGGTCCTTGCTGCGTTGGAATTCATAGCGTCCGCTGCTGTAAAGGTCGTACATCAGGATGTATTCGTCCGAATCGTTCAGTTTGAATATGCTGGAGCCTTCCACGTGCGTGCGGGTTCCGGCATACGCGTCGAGATATGCGAAATGTTCTTTCCACGGGCCGCGCAATGACGGGGCCGTGGCTTGCTGTATGCCGCTTTTCAGTTCTTTGCCGTTCCGGTCTTTGGTGTTTCCTTTATAGAAGAAATGATAGGTGTCGTCTTTATGGATGATGTCGCCGTCTATGGCACCGTATTTGGGGGCGAACATTAGTTGGGGCTCATTTTCAAATGCCGTGAAATCTTCGTTGGCGTATGCGCAATAGAAATTGAGGGCGGTGTCGTATTCGAAGCGTACGGTGAAGTAGACTAAGTATTTCCGTGCTTCGGAATCGTAAATGGTTTGGGGTGCCCACACCCATTTGATGTGGGCGAACTTCTCGGGATAGGATTTTTCCAAGTCGACGATGCCGTGTGTCCAATCGGTCAGGTTGCCGGATTTGAGCAAGACGATGCCGGGATTGTATTCCCAACCGTTCTTTCGGGTGAACATGTCTGTGGCCGTGATATAAAAGGTATGCCCGTCTTCTCCGCGCAGGATGTGCGGGTCGCGTATGCCCCCCGTTTGGGATATTTCGTCCGATGGGATGACGGGGCGGTTCCCGTTCAGGGCTTTCCAGTGTACGGCATCCGCACTCACAGCAAATCTCAGTTGTTCTTGTGCCATCAGTTCGCCCGAACCTTCAAAGTAAGCAAACAGATAGGCGGTGTAGTCCTGCGTTTTTTGTGAAGTGCAACTTGTGAAAGACAAGATGGAGATGCAAGCTAAGATAAGAACGTTTTTTCTCATGTTTCTTTGATTGATGTTTGATATTTGACAGGGCAAAAGTAGGCTCTTTTTTCAGGAAGGACTGTTTCTCTTGTTGCATGTAATGGAAGATTGGTTTCAAAAAGGCGGATTTTGCGATAATGGGGGGCGGGGAAGTGTTTGTGGGGTGAAATGTAGGGCAGATTATAGGTGGAGTGGAAGTAAAGCGTTATATTTGTCGGATAATTTTAAATGTGGAATTAAAAAACAATTCGAAAAATGAGACTTATTTCTGTATTTTTGGCATCCTTTTGGCTGCTTTCAGCCGTACGGGCGCAAGTATATGAATGGAAAGCGGAAGGAAATCCCGTGGTGCGGCATAAATATACAGCCGACCCGGCAACCCTGGTTTATAAGGATACGCTTTGGATTTTTGCGGGCGAAGATTTTGAGGGCAACCAGCAACGTACGCACATGGAGAATTGGTGCGTGTTCGCTACGACGGATTTAGAACACTATCGGGAATATCCCGTACCGTTGCGCGCGGACGAGTTCAAGTGGTCTTCGGGAATTGCATACGCTTCGCAGGTGGTGGAAAGGAACGGGAAGTTTTACTGGTATGTCAGTACCGACCATACGGGCATCGGGGTGGCTGTGTCCGACCGTCCGGAAGGCCCTTATAAAGATGCGTTGGGCAAACCCTTGTTGACCGTGGCCGATTGTTTCGCGTCTCAGAAACAGTGGGCTTGC
Source organism: Paraprevotella sp. (assembly GCF_986071375.1). Classification (NCBI taxonomy): domain Bacteria; kingdom Pseudomonadati; phylum Bacteroidota; class Bacteroidia; order Bacteroidales; family Prevotellaceae; genus Paraprevotella; species Paraprevotella sp. The sequence goes on from NZ_CFQRNQ010000031.1 coordinate 18,265, forward strand.
ATCGACCCGACAGTTTTGATTGACGACGACGGGCAGGCTTGGATATTCTGGGGCAACGGGGAATGCTATTATGCACGGCTGAAGGAAAACATGGTTGAAATCGAAGGGAAAATCCGTCAGGTGAATTTTGACGGGTTTGTGTTTGAAGAAGCTCCTTGGATTCACAAGCGCGGTGATAAGTATTACCTATCTTATGCCAGCGGTTTTCCCGAGCGTATCGCTTACGCCATGGCCGACGATATAGAGGGGCCTTGGGTTTATCAGGGCATTCTGAACGAATGGGCCGGGAATAGCAGCTCAAACCATCAGGCTATTCAGGAATATAAAGGCAGGTGGTACTTTTTTTATCACAACGGTGCCTTGAAGGGTGGGACATCGTGCAGCCGGAGCGTATGTGCCGATTATTTATATTATAATGCCGACGGCACGATGCGGCGCGTGCTGATGACCTCGGAGGGCGTTTTGCCGGCCGGGAAGTAAAAGTCCGGGTCTTGTTCTTCATTCTCCTCCATGACCTTGCATATATTCAATCCCGAGAACGACCTGGCGTTGGCCTGCCCCAGTCCGTATTTCATCCCCCCGGCTTCGGCACGGAAGATGGCCGACGACCTTTCAGCGTTGCCCGTATGGTGGGCGCAGACGGGGGATGCCGTGTGCGTGGACTCGGTGGAGGTTGCCCGGTGTTGGGCGGAAGGAACCGGCGGGATTTGTCCGGAAGTGAGATGGGTCGGGCGCGACGGCTTGCCTTCGGATGCCGACGTCGCCCCTTGGGGATGGAGCCCATTGATGGTGCAACGTCTGTTGACGGGCGGTGCGGACAGAAGCCGTTTGCCCGATGAAGCGCGTTTGGCGCGTTACCGTGAGCTGTCGAACCGCCGTCATGCCGTGGACATGTTGGCTTATTTATGCAGCCCCGATTCGGATTTGGGGCAGGAGTGGAGGGATAGGCTTTGTGGCGTTTCTTATTACTGTACCGGCGAACAGGACATCATCCGAAGGATGCGGCAATATCCCGAAACCCTATTGAAGGCGCCGTGGTCGGGCAGCGGAAAGGGCTTGCGTTTGGGGCGGGGAGGTTATGCGCCGCCGCTTTCGGGTTGGTGTCTGCGTCAGCTTCGTGAACAAGGCGGGGTAATCGTAGAGCCTGTATATGATAAGGTGTCGGATTTTGCCATGGAATTTTATGCCGACGGTACCGGAATCGTGAGGTATACAGGGCTTTCGGTTTTCCTGACCACCGCACGCGGCACGTATGCCGGGAATTGGGTGGCTTCCGAAGAGGATAAGGTGCGTTGGTTGACCGATAGGGTTCCTTTGCCTTTATGGCAGACGTTGAAAAGGGCCGTTACGCAATATTTGGCAGGTTGGTTGGGCAACGGCTACAGCGGCCACCTGGGTGTGGATATGATGTTGTGCCGTGTACCGGGGGCCGAATACCTGTGTGTGCATCCTTGTGTGGAAATCAACTTGCGCCGCACGATGGGACAAGTTTCTGTCGATTTGGCTTCTTTCCTGGCTCCCTCTTCGGAAGCGCGTTTTGTGATAGACTATGAGAAGGAAGCGGGGCGGTTGTGGTCGGAGCACTGCCGATGTGAAGAAACGCACTCGTTACGCTTGTCCGGAGGAAAGTTGCTTAGGGGATATCTGCCGTTGGCTCCGGTGTCCCCGTCCGTACATTACCGGGCGGCGTTGTGGGTGTTTCCCAAAGGAGGGAGGGACGGGGGTAAAACATGAATTTATCACGGACAAAAAGATTTTTATTTTCGTGGGAATACGGTGAACCATTCTTTCTTCAATATTTTTATAGATAGTGTGTATATAATGACAAAATGATATGAAAACTCTTTTTTATGCAATATGTTGTGTTGGGCTTTTATGGCCTTCAGGGCTGCGTGCGGCAGAGGATGATGAGAGTATGAACCGTTTTGTATCTTCCCTTTTGAAGAAGATGACGTTGGAAGAGAAGATTGGACAGTTGAGCCAGTGTGCAGGAGGTTTTGCCACGGGGCCGGATAATACACAGTTGAGCCGTACGACGGATATCAGTAGAGGTTTGTTGGGTTCCATGCTGAACGTGTCCGGTGCGGCAGAGACCCGTAAATATCAGGAAGCGGCGATGAAATCCCGTTTGAAGATTCCTTTGCTTTTCGGATTGGATGTGATACATGGTTTTCGCACCGGCTTCCCGTTGCCATTGGCTGAGGCGGCAAGTTTCGATTTGGAGGCTATCAAGATGGGGGCGCGGTGTTCCGCACGGGAGGCTGCGGCAGCCGGGCTGCATTGGACGTTTGCCCCGATGGTGGATATCAGTTGGGATGCCCGTTGGGGACGTGTCATGGAGGGGGCGGGCGAAGATCCGTATTATGGTGCCAAAGTGGCCGCTGCCCGTGTACGTGGTTTGCAAGGTGACGACTTGTCGGCCGACAGTACGATTTTGGCTTGTATCAAGCATTTTGTGGGTTACGGTGCGGCGGTGGCCGGAAAGGATTATAACAGTGTGGACATGTCTTGGGGGCATTTTGCCAATTTCTATATGCCGCCCTACAAGGCTGGTGTAGAAGCCGGAGCGGGCACGGTCATGAGTGCGTTCAATGATTTCGAGAATCGCCCGTGTACCGGTAACGAAGATTTGCTGCGTGGTCTCTTGAAAGAAAAGTGGGGTTTCCAAGGATTTGTTGTGTCCGATTGGGGTTCTGTGGGAGAGATGGTGAACCATCGTTATGCCAAGGATCAGAAGGAAGCCGCCAACAAGGCCATCACGGCAGGTTTGGATATGGAGATGGTGTCGGAATGTTATGCCCGGAACTTGGCGGATTTGGTTCGAGAAAAGAAAGTGCCGGAGGCTTTGCTGGACGATGCTGTCCGCCGTATTTTGGAACAGAAATATAAGTTGGGTTTGTTTGACGACCCTTTCCGTTATTGCAATGAAGAACGGGAGCGTACCGTCATCGGGTCGGAACGGTCGCGCCGGGAGGCACGCTATATGGCAGAGCGCTCTGTGGTGTTGCTCAAGAACGAGGGGGCAGTGTTGCCTTTGGCTTCATCGGTGAGGCGCGTGGCGTTGATTGGTGGTTTGTCAAAGTCGCAGAAAGACATGTGCGGCTCATGGACGTGTGCCGACGAGAGTAAGGTGGTAACACTTTACGAAGCCATGCAAAAGCGTGGTGTGGAAGTAGACTTTCACGAGGGCTATGATTTGGAAAGTAATGAAATTAAGGATTTAAAAGGAACGCTAAAGGCTGCCCGACGTGCTGATGTTGTTGTCGTGGCCATGGGCGAGCGTGCTTGGGAAAGTGGAGAGATGACTTCTAAAGGAAACATATCCATTCCGGAACAGCAGCAGCGGTTGGTGACGGAATTGGTAAAGGCGGGTAAGCCGGTGATTGTATTGATGATGTGCGGTCGCCCCGTGATTTTCAACGAGGTGCGTCAGCAGGCTCCGGCTATTTTGTGTACGTGGTGGTTGGGTAGCGAGGCCGGACCGGCCATTTGCAACGTGTTGTGGGGAGATTATAATCCTTCCGGTAAATTGCCGATGACCTTTCCTACGCATCAGGGACAGCTTCCTTTGTATTACCAATATAAGAGTACGGGACGTCCTTATGCGAGCAGCGGGTGGTGTGCCAAGTACATTGACATACCTTCCGAACCGGCCTTCCCTTTTGCGTTCGGCCTGTCTTATACCACTTTTGAGTATTCGGCCCTAAAGGTGCTTCCGGGCGATGGCGGGAAGGTGCACGCCCGTGTGAGAGTGGAAGTGAAGAACACTGGACGTTATGAGGGAGAGGAGGTCGTACAATTGTATGTGAGGGATGAGTCTGCCTCTATAACCCGTCCGGTCAAAGAACTGAAGGGCTTTGAGAAAATAGCCTTGAAGCCGGGAGAGGGCAAGGAGGTCGTGTTTGATATTACCGATGAGCAATTAGGCTTTTACGACAATCGGATGAATTTTGTGGTGGAGAAAGGCGACTTCACCTTCATGGTGGGAACGAACAGCAGGGACGTGGATGCTGTATCGTACACTTTATTGTGAGAGTGAAACATCAGATAATATCAGATAACAGTTGCAGATGGCATGGTAGATGCTTCCCTTTTTTATCAGGATGTGTATGGCATCGTGAAAGAGATTCCGGTCGGTCGGGTGGCAACCTATAAGCAAATTGCCGTTTTGGTCGGCTTTCCCCAACATGCCCGTTGGGTCGGTAGGGCTTTGCGTAACGTACCGGATGCGCTCGGCCTTCCCTGCCACCGGGTGGTGAATGGCTGTGGACGGCTTGTCCCGTCCTGGCCGGAACAGAAGGCATTGTTGGAAGCCGAAGGTGTGGCTTTCAGAAGAAACGGAAACGTGGATATGCGGCGTTATGCTTGGAGTCCGGATGGAGCGGCATCCGTGACCTTTTGATAAGCGATGCGCGGCGACTCGCGGGTGTAGATGATGCCGCATTCATGGAATCCGTTGGCCTTCAGTAGCTTTTGCATGATGAGGTTGTCGGCGTGGGTGTCTGCGCGTAAATTGTGGTGCTGGGCAAAACACCATGCGATGCATTGCCGGGCGACGCCTTTGGCCTTTCCGTTGGATGCCAGGCGGTGAATCACACCGTATGGCGCCTCGTTCAGCCATTTCCCTTCGATATGGGAATAGGTAGGGTCGTTTCCCACCGAAAAGCAAAATGTGGCTACCATGCCGTCCGTTTCGTTTTCGCAGACGAAGCAGTGTCCGTGGCGGATTTCCGTTTCTATGAGCTCTTCCGAAGGATAACCGTCTGTCCATTGGTGAGGGTTGCCGTTAGCCCTCATAAATTTTCGGGCGTGGTCGAATATGCCCATGATGCCGGGCATATCGGAGGATTGTGCAGGTCTGATGTTCATTTTGTGTCGGGTGTGGTGGTGTCTTGTGTCTCTTTCCTTTGTCGTGCTGTGGGCGTTTCAAAATGCGCCCCACAGTCTTTGCATACATATTCCCAATGCGTCGTGCCCGGAGGTGCGCCGGCCAGGATACTGAATATGGCGGCCATGAACGCCCTGAAACTATGAGACTTTTTCAATACGAACTTGATGTGGGGCGAATGGCAGCAGGGACAGTATTTTAATTGTTCCGGTATCATCTGGTTGCGTTCGAGCAGGGCCATGGCACGTTCATAGTCGTCTTCATACACGAAAATATCCACTCCGGAAATCGTGGGAATGAATCCGCGCAGGATGTTGGACGTGTTTTCGTTGTGCAGGACGGAGGCGATGCCTTCGTTTTCCAACGCCCCCTGAATCAAACGGGCTTGAAAGGCTCCGTCACAGGTGATAAGTCTGACTGTTTTCATAAGACGGTCGAATTTATTTGATAAAATATCCGATGTGCTTTGAGCGTCCTTTCTTGGCCAAGGTCCTGATTTCGTACAGCCCTTTGGCTAAATGCCCGATACGGACACGGCGGCTGTAAGGTGCCGTACTGACGATGCGCCCGTACGCATCTACAACCGCTACGTAAGGGCTGTCCTGTTCAGGGATGTCCAAGGTCTGCGAGTCGTGGGGAAGGAATCGCCTTGGGAAGTCCGGTCTGCCGGACCATCCGGACGGGAGCTGTGCCGGTTCGCTTTCATTTCCGAAACGGTCTATGGCCGTTACTGCGAAACTGATGCCGTTGAGGGTGCAGAATTCCCCGTTGACGGGAAGGCTGCAAGAATCCACATTCACGGCGATAAGGTTCCGTGCGGAAGCGATGTCCACGGGAGAGGTCCGTGAAGCGTACACGTTGTATCTCACATCTTTTCCGCATCGGTTATCGACAGACGGCGACCATCGGAGCACATACGTTTGCGCTTCCCGGCTTTTGTGCAAATTTTCCGGACGTTCCGGCGGGATACAGTCCAGGCTGTTACAAGCCGATGGCAGGGCCGGGAAGGGGTAATATACGTCTTTCAGGAAATCAAACAAGCCTTTGTGGTTGTCGTTCAGATACGCGTAACGGAAGAATGCCTGCCCCCCGAGGTCTAAAGAGCGTGTGAAATACAACTCGCGGGTAATATCCTCCAACGGCCAGTCCTTTTCTTCCGGACTAAGGAAGTAGATGCCCAATCCCGGGACGACCGGCCGGCCGTAGTCGTTTTCTTTCCAGTCGATGGCGAAAGGGTAGAAATGATTGCCCCGGAAGTACATCATCGGGAACAGCATGTCTTGTATTCCTTCACGCAACCAACCCTGTGCATCCTGATGTACGGCAGAGTAGGCATTCCAGTTATAGGACGGATAGCGGCTCAGGTCGCTGAACTTGCCCACGGGCGAGGAGCTGACCTTGACCCAGGGCTTGGCTGCTTTCACGGCCCGGTACATCGCCCGTACACAACGGGTCATGTTGCTGCGGCGCCAGTCTGCCTTGTTTTGCCTCTTGCCGTATTTGCGGTAAGAGGCGGCGTCGTTGAATTTCACCGCGTTTTCCGGATAACGGATATAGTCGAAATGGATGCCGTCCACGTCGTAGTTCGCTGCTATTTCACGGCAGAGGGAAGCCAGATAGTCGGCGGTTCCCGGTTGCCCTGGGTCGAGATACCAACTGTCTCCGTGGCGTACGCAAAGTTTGGGATGGGTTTTCAGTACGGAACGTTTTCCCATGCGTGTGGCAGCGGATGCCTTGAAACAAGGTATGGCTACAAGCCACGCATGCAGCTCCATCCCTCGTTTGTGGCATTCTCGGATGGCAAAGGCCAAGGGGTCGTATCCCGGCGCACGTCCCGGGGTGCCGGTCAGGCAGCCATCCCACGGCTCTATGGCCGAAGGGTAGATGACACTTCCTCTCACCCGGGTCTGGAGCAGCACGGTGTTGATGTTCACTTCTTTGAGCCGGTCGAGTATATGGCACAGTTCATCCTGTTGTGCCTTGATGCCGGCCGGGGAGTCCGCTTTGTTTTTCGGCCAGTCCAAACTGCTGAACGTGGTCAACCACACGGCTCGGGTTTCCCGTTTTGGGGAGGAGAGTGAATCGAAACGTTGCGTGGCCATTGCTGCCAGGCAGCCGGTGACACATATATATAAGGAGAAGATATATCTTTTCATGTAGGTGTATGCAGCTTTATCAGGTGCAAAGTTAAGCTTTTCGGGGTATAAAATGAAAGTTTCGGGGACAAATGCCATGGTTTACGATACAATTTATTATTTTTGCGTGATTTAATTGATAACCTGATATGATAACATTCACTACGGCATTGGTGCTACTGGTGTTGGGCTATATCGTCTACGGTGCCTTTGTCGAAAGAGTATTCGGGGTGGATGCCTCCCGAAAGACACCTTGTTATACGATGGCCGACGGTGTGGATTATACACCGATGCCTACGTGGAAAGTCTATCTCATCCAGTTTCTGAACATTGCCGGGACGGGACCTATATTCGGTGCGATTCTGGGTATCCTTTACGGGCCGGCGGCTTATTTGTGGATTGTGTTCGGATGCATATTCGGCGGGGCGGTGCACGACTACCTGTCCGGCATGATTTCCCTGCGGAAGGACGGAGCCAGTCTGCCCGAAGTGGTGGGCGACGAACTGGGGGCGGGCATCCGCCTGGTGATGCGAGTCTTTTCCCTGATTCTGATGGTCTTGGTCGGCACGGTATTTGTCACCACGCCCGCCGGGTTGTTGGCTTCCATGACCGGGGACTGGGGCGCATGGGGTTCCGCTTTGTTTTGGAGCGTTGTGATTTTCGTGTATTACGTGTTGGCTACTTTGTTGCCCATCGATACCCTTATCGGACGTATCTACCCCCTTTTCGGTGTGGCCTTGTTGTTTATGGCTGTCGGTGTGTTGGTCGGCATTTTCACCCACGACGGTTGGATGCCCGAGATTACGTCGGCTTTCGAGAGCCATCATCCCGATAAGAACCTTTCCATATTTCCCATGCTTTTCATTACGATAGCCTGCGGGGCTATCAGCGGTTTTCATGCCACCCAAAGCCCGATGATGGCGCGTTGCATGAAGAACGAGAAATTGGGGCGGCGCGTGTTCTACGGTGCTATGATAACCGAGGGTGTGGTGGCTTTGATATGGGCGGCTGCGGCCATTAAGTTTGCAGGCAGTTATGAGGCGTTGGCCGAACTGATGTCACCGTCGGGAAAATCCAATCCCGCCATTGTGGTCAATGCCATTTGCCAGGATTGGATGGGGACGGCCGGTGCCGTGCTGGCGATACTCGGTGTGGTGGCGGCTCCCATAACTTCGGGCGACACGGCCTTCCGGTGCGCACGCCTGATAGCCTCCGATTTCCTGCATTACAGGCAAGACACTATTTTGCGCCGCTTGATGATTTCATTGCCTTTGTTTGTCATCGCCGCAGTGTTAATGAATATCAACTTTGATATATTGTGGCGCTATTTTGCGTGGTTTAATCAAACTTTGTCTATCTTTACGTTATGGGCGGTTACCGTATGGCTTGCGCGGAAAGGAAAGACGTTTTATGTGACCCTGTTTCCGGCATTGTTCATGACGGCTGTCTGTACGACCTATATACTGGTGGCTCCCGAAGGATTCGGGTTGTCCTACGTGTTGGGTTGCGCAGTCGGGGGAGGGGTGGCCGTACTCTTATTAGGAATGTTCATGAAATGGTTTATAGAAGTTATGAAAAAGGTTTAAGATATTGAAAATGAGCATAGGTTATTTGCTCATTATGGTAATAGGTTACGATTAAGAGAGTTATCTCCTTAAATATACTTCTGCGCGTTGCGTAACCTTCAAAGAAC
>NZ_CFQRNQ010000032.1:0-26632 GCF_986071375.1 Paraprevotella sp.
CTTGCAACCGACGGGACGGGAGGGGGAAAGTATTACATCTATCATGTGGCTACCCGGAAGTTTATTGCAGCCGGTAATGCTTCCGGCACGCAACTGAGCGTGGATTCCATCGGGCAGGAAATAACCATGGCTTACGGGGAAGAACGTCCTCCGTTATTGGTACAGGAACCGAAGGTGCCGGGCAAAGGTTGGATTTTTAACATGTTGGACGGGCCGTCCAACGGCAACCGTTTTCATGAGATTTATGTGACCGGTACTGCAAGTGCATACGTGGATTGCGGGTCGGACGGCCATACCTTGTGGCAAATCCAAAAGCAGGAAAATGGTTATTATGCGATAAAGATTGTGGACCAGGATCCCGATTTCGGGACGGTTTCCGGCAATGCGGTGACGATGAACGGCGTGTGGGGCGTGAATCCCGGTAGCACGGTGGTGTATCCTTTTGCTGATAAGGAACAGGGCGGTTTTGATAAGGTAGAGACCGATTGGGCGTTTGTTACGCCCGAAGCTTATTTTGTTTATCAGGCTAAAAAGGCTTTGCAGGCCCAATTGGAGTTTGCCGGCGAGAACGGTTATACGGATGTGGCAGGATATGTGGCGCTTTACGAAAAAACAGATGCCACAGCTGAAGAGTTGGAAAGTGCGGCGGATGAACTGCAACAGGCCGTGACCGACCGGTTGGGGGCCGGAGCCTCGGAAGAACAGCCCAAATTTACCGATTTGTTGGCCAATCCTTCGTTTGATGCGGGCAATGGAGGTTGGATTGAAGATGGTGGTTCTCCAGCATTAGGGCATCAGAAGAATGACAAATACCAGGACCCGGATGATGAATCTGTGGTAATGGACCAGTTCTGCGAGAAGTGGACCAAACCGGGAGGAACCAGTGCCATACATCTTTATCAGAGGTTTGGGAACATGCCTTCCGGCCGTTACCGTTTGTCGGCCGTGACTTTGGGTTACAATCAAAGTAATTTGAACGATATCCCCCGGGGGCTGTATCTCTTTGCTGATGCGTCGAAATATGACGAGAAGTTCAGGGCCGAGGCGCATACGGTGAAATTTTATGGTATAAAGAATGGTGCACCGGGCGGTGCCGACGTGCCTGCACCGCGTAAGGTCGTATTGGAGTTTTATTCCCGGGGCGGCGATTTGACGCTTGGCTTTATGACCGAAAACACCAATTGTAACTGGTTTGGTATAGACAATGTGAAGCTCGAATATATGGGTAACGAAGGCGGGCTAGCTGCCGAATTGGCCCGTACGGTAAAAAATGCCGAGGCTTATTTGCAAGAACAGACAGGAGCTAATGCGCACTTCTCGGCATCGGGCAAGGCGAAGTATGAAGAAGTCTTGGCCTGCGCCAAGGAAGCTGCGGGAAATGCAGGGTTGGCGGATGACGATTGGGCTGCCGCAATCCGGATGGTGAATGCCCGGAAGGATTCCTTGGCTGTGGATATTGCCGCTTATAAGAAACTGAACGACGTGGTGATTCCTATGTTGGAGGCCAGACTTGACGACAGTCCTTACAGTGAGGTCGGCTTGCCTTCTTATGAGGATTACTTGGACAAACTCTACCGGGCCTATGACGACGGTTCGATGGCTCCGGCGGAGATAGACGGGGCAGAGGCATACGCCGAAGAACTGTTTAGGCAGGACGTGGCCGACATGATGGAGAGCGGGGCTACTGACAATGTGACAGGTCTGTTGGCCAACCCGAGCTTTGCAAAGAGCAATGACGGATGGATCAAGACCGGGAACGGCGACTTTAAGAACGAAGGTACGGAAATTACCGAAGTTTGGAATGGCCGGGATTGGGAAGTTTATCAGGACGTGGCCGGTTTGCCCGAAGGTTTCTATAAAATCACCGTGCAAGGATTCTATAGCCCGAGTTCTCCGACCACGTCCGTATGGCATGAGACTTGGGGACTTGAAGGAGACGAAGTGAACAAGGTGATGGCCTCCGTGTTTGGAAACGAAGCCTCTGCCCCGGTCCACCATATCGCAGATTTGCCGTATGACAATAAGATGGAAGTCGGAGGATGGGAGCAAGTGTCCGGTACGGCAGACGAAAACCTGAACGGGAAATGGCTTCCTACAGACAAGGCGTCATCGCAGGAAGTGTTTAAATCCAATCCGGGGAATTATCTCAACACCGTGACTTGTTACGTGGGCGAAGACGGCAAACTCCGGGTCGGCATGAGGCTTGCCGGTGTGACGCGTAATGAGTCGTGGGTGGCTTTCGATAACTTCCAGGTCATTTATCAGGGGCTTGACAACCAGGAAGGTGCAGTAGCTGCCTTGCAGGCGAAAATCAATGAAGCCAAACAGGTGGGCTCTGACGGGAGCCAGATGCCGTTGGACGTGCAGGAACTTTTGCAGGCTACTGTTTTGGAAGCGGAAGAAGTGGTTAAGGGTGAAGTTTCAGCCCGGTTGTTCAAGGAAACCATGGCTGCGTTGTCAGCCGCCATAGAACAAGGCCGCACATCCATTGAATTGCTGAAGGAAATGGACCGTCAAGTGGTCCGGCATGATCAGGCATATAATGAAGGTTCTTATGATTCGTATGGCCAGGATGATGTAGACGCGCTTTTGAATGTTGTTTATGAAGTCATGGACGTCATCGACGGCGGTTCATTCGAGAGCGTGGGGATGGTTGAACAATACATTGCAGATATGAACAATGCTTACGGCAAGATGAAACAGAGTGCCATCGACTTTTCTGCCGCTTCCAAGGACGAACCGTTGGATGTCACCGTACTGTTGGAGAACCCATCTTTCCAACAGGAAGATGAAGAAGGGAATGTGGTGTTCAATTATGACGGTTGGGACGTGGAGTCGGATGCAGAGGTTACTACAGCTGCCGACTCGGTCTTTGAATTCTTCAATTCCACGAAAGCCGATATCCATCAGGGCTTGTATAATATGAAGCAGGGCTATTACCGCATTCGTCTCAAAGGGTGTTATCGTTACGGGGATAATATTCAGGCCGCGACGGCTCATAGGGACGGAACGGAGAATTTACTGGCTTATGTTTATGCCCAAACGGAAAGTGCGGATTTTAAAGGCGTTCTTCCAAGTTTCATGGAGTGCGTGCATGACGGTTTGCTTTCTCCCAATGATGCAGTGCTGCCTGATTCTTTGTTCCCCGGTTCCGAACGTACATACCATTGTGTGGCCAATGACCGATTGGGTATGCGTGCTGCCATGACATGGGGATATTACGATGCGGATAAGCCTTTCTATGTGAAAAAGGGAGAATCAGTGAAAATCGGTGTGCGCAAGGATGAAGGGGTAGCGGCAGACTGGGTTTGCATCGACGACTTTTCCCTTGAATATCTGGGTGACGGTGATGGCAATAGACCGGACGATTTCGTGGATAATATTGGTGAGGTACTTGTTGGTGGAACGGCTACGGTGGTTGCTTCCGCATGGTACACCGTCAACGGGGTGCGTGTAGCCGAACCGAAGCAGCGCGGCATTTATATCCGTCGGGACAAGATGAGCGACGGAACAGTAAAGGCCGTGAAGGTCATGATGAAGTGATTTGAATCAATAGGATGCTTTATTTGTGTCCCCGCACATTTTTTTGGCTGTGTGGGGACACAAAACTGTTAAAAAATGGAGCTTTTCTGCTTTTTTCTTCCTGAATTATTTTTTTAATTAAATACTTCTTGTAATTTTGCTGTCGTAATAAGTATAGCAAAACATTATAATTAACTTAATTTTCGAGAAGCATGAAAAACAAATTACTTGCTTTGATGGCGCTTTGCGGCGCGACTTCATCTACCATGCCCTTGTGGGCAGCAGAGTGGGAAGACCCGACATTGACTTTTGCAACTCCGGATTTAGAGGCTATCAAGGCCGGCCAAAAGGAGGTGTATTTCATTTACCATGTGGTTAGCGAGAAGTTCATGAACAATGGGGCTGATTATGGGACAGCGTTGATTGTTGCCGATGAAGGCAAGGAAGTGACGCTGAGCTATGGTGTGGATTATGAATTGAACAGTCACGACCCGGGTGCGCAGGACTATTCAAAAGCCCAGTCCTACCGCTTCTCCATGATGGAAGGGAAGACTAACAGCGGTTTCCATGAATTATATGTGAGCAGTAGCGGTAAGTGCTTTGTGGATCATGACAAGCAGGGACATATCTTGTGGGATATCCTCCCGCAGGAGAACGGGCTTTACCGTATTCGAATCAATGCCGACGACCCCACTTACGGGAAGAACTCCGGCAATGCGGCTTACGCCAACACGTGGATGGGTGTGAACAAGAACTTGGACGGCACATGGGTGGAGACTGTCGGCCCGTTGATTGTGCCGGGTACGGCCGGATTCGAGAACGCCGAGTTCGACTGGAAGTTCGTAGAACCGGAAGTGTATGAGGTGTTCATGGCCAAGAAAAAATTGCAAGAACAGTTGGATGCGGCAGACGCTGCCGGTTTCACGGAGATTGCCGATTATGTCGCCCTTTACAATAAGGCAGACGCGAAAGCGGAAGACGTGTTGCAAGCCGTGGAGAATCTGAAGTCGGATATTATGGATTTCAAGTACAGTTCGGCCACGGTGACTAATCCTATCCCGGTGACGGAACTGATTTCCCAACCTTCGTTCGACCAAAGTACAGACGGGTGGGTGACCAAACGTGAAGGGTCTACAGGTAATTTTGTCCGTAAGACAGGCGATAAGATGATAGCTAGCGACAACAAGGAATGTGAGAACTTCTTTGAATATTGGATTCCGTCTGCAGAAGGCAATCAGCCGAACTGGTCCATCACTCAGGAGCTAAAGGATTTGCCGGATGGAAAGTATCGCTTGGGTGCTTACATCATGACCAACGTGGTACCTAATGAGACCGTGTCAGGTCCTAAAGGCCGCTTCCTGATGGCCAAGACATTGGCCGGCGAGGTGCGCAAGGAAGCCGACGTGCCTGCGGTAGTGAATCCCGACAAGTCGAATGGCTATTTTGCACCTTACACGTTGGAGTTCTCCGTCATTGGTGGTACAGCTACTATTGGTATGGTGGTAGAAAACGCAAACTCCAACTGGACGGCAGTGGATAATTTCACTTTGGAATATCTTGGCAAGGCAGAAGCGGTTACGTCCCGTAGTCTTTTGGAACAGAACATTAAGGATGCGGAAGACAAATATGCGGAATATAAAGATGCAAATGAACGTTTCAGTGCAGTTGGCGAGCAAAAATATGAAGAGACTATCAAGACGGCCAAAGAAGCCGTGGCCAATACCCAGTTGGATGACGAAACCCTGTTGGGGATGATTAAGGCAGTGCAGCTCCGCATGGATTCGTTGGCATTGGATATTGCGGCGTATAAGACTTTGTCGGCCAAGAAAGATGAATTAGAAGCGGCCTATGATGAAAAATTCCCGGATGTGGAGTTAGGCTTGTATGAAGATTATCTGGATGAGTTGCTGAGCGGATATAATGACCGTACTTTCAATCCCAACGAAGTGGACAGCATCCAACCGCGTGCCGACCGCATATTGAAACAGGCTGTATTGGAATCCTTGCAGGAGCCTGACGGCTTGCGTGAGGTGACAAGCTTGCTTACGAACCCGGATTTCTCTAATGCGACGAACGGGTGGAGCAAGACGGGTAGCGGTGATTTTAAGCATGACAATACCGGCGTGGCTGAGCTTTGGAATGCCAAAGGGAGCGATGGTGAGGTTTATCAGGAATTGAACGGGTTGCCTTCAGGTTCTTACAAGATCACGATGCAAGGGTTCTATTCCCCTAGTTCGGGCAATTCCAACTCTTGGCAGCAGTCTTGGGGGCAGGAAGGAGATACGGCTAATGACATTTTGGGGTCATTGTTTGCCAATGATGCTTCTGTGAAACTTCATCACGTGATGGATTATCCTTTGACGGAAGAAGAAAAGGGGACGGCCGAGCGTTACGAACAAATCACCTTTACGGACGACCCGCAATATAAGGACAAGTGGTTGGTACGTCTCAAACCGGCAGTAGCCGAAACGTTTACGAAGTTCCCGGACCGTTATGTCAATGAGGTGGTTTGTTACGTGGGCGAGGATGGTAAGCTCCGGTTGGGCATCAAAGCGGCTACAGCTTCTGTTGATTGGACCGGTACATGGACAGTCTTCGACAAGTTCCAAGTGGAATACCTCGGGGCTGATGACATGACCGGTGCCGTGACTTCGCTCAATGCGTTGATTACGCAGGCTACGGAAATGTTGAACAAGGAAGTGCTTACCACGCAAGAGGCTAAGGACGCTTTGAGTAAGGCTATCGAATCGGCTAATGCTGCGGCAGAAGGTGAATTGACTTTGGATGTCTACGCAAAGCAGGTGGATGCCCTGAATGCCGCCATCAAGGCCGGTAATGAGGCTATCACTGCAGCTGCGGCCTTGGAGACCAAGTATGACACCCACCAGGATAAGGTGTCGGGGACGGGCGAAGGCAGTTATGAGGACTATGTCAACACGGAAGGCTACGAGGAGTTGGCCGACGTGCTTGTGGAAATCGATGACAAAATCAACGGGGAAGGCATTTTCGCTTCCATGGCCGAAATAGAAGATTACAACACCAAGATCGACCGTGCTTATTCGAAGATGGTGAGTGGTGACATTGATTTCTCTACGGCAAGCAAGGATGAGCCGGTGGATGCCACAAATCTGATTATGTGTCCGAGTTTCCAAAAACGGACTTATGATGAAAGCACAGGAGAATGGAAGGACGTGCGTGCCGCAGACGGTTGGGTCAATGCAAGTATTGTGGACGGACCTTCCAGCAAGGTGACCAGTGCATTGAATTACGAAATGTTCAGTGACAGCAGTGAAATCCACCAGACACTCTACAATATGCCTGCCGGATACTACCGTGTGGTTTACAATGGCTTCTACCGTGCAGGCGGTTATATAGATGCAGCAGTGGCTCGTCGGGACAATGAGAACGAAACCTTGAATGCCGAGGTTTATTTGAAAGGAAAAGAGTCTAATTGGACGAATAAGTTGGCTTCTATTTTCGATAATGTACGGGAATACAAGTACACGACAGGAGACGTGGTATTGCCGGATTCCTTGTTCCCGGATAAGACGGACTTGCTGTACCATTGCATCGTGAACGGTGTGAACGGCGCAAAGGCAGCCTTTGAAGACGGGGCCTATGAAGGCAACTTCAGCTTCCGTGTAGAGGAGGGCGAGGAGCCTGTATTGGGCGTACGCAAGACCGGTAAGATAACGAATGACTGGACTTGTTTCGATAACTTCAAGCTGTTGTACTATGGTGATGGCGATGCCAACAAGCCGGATGATTTCGTATCTTCTGTAGAAGAGACTGTGGCTGACGGCAAGGCAACCGTGGTAAGTTCCGCATGGTACACCATCAACGGCGTGCGTGTGGCTGAACCGAAGCAGCGCGGCATCTACATTCGTCAGGATAAGATGAGCGACGGCACGACTAAATCCGTGAAAGTAATGGTGCGTTGAGCCACCGTTATGATATATCAATAAAAATAGGTTCATAGATTAGATTGGAAGGGGGGACGAAGCGATTTCGTCCTCCCTTTTTCTCTGCTTCCCCCGTGAAATGGGCAAAACACCATTCATCCTTCAGAATATATGTTAAGCCTTTCATAATGTTTGCGTTATAAGCTGAAGGATGTTTCAGGCATCTTTCAGCAAAGTTTCATTTCGTTGAGGAAAGGATGGAAAAGCATTCGGTTGAGAATGAAAAATCAATTGGCGCAGAACGGAAAATCGTTCGGCTGAGAACGGAAAATCATTTGGCGCAGAAATTTTTGTCGCTTTCTGCAAAGAAAGGGGGCTGAAAGATGACCCTTCTATCCTTCATGCCGTAATGTGTTGTATGATAATGGTTTATTGTATAACCTGAAGGATGAAGGGGTATTTTGCAAACTTCTTGGGTGATGGGGGGCAGCCGCATGTTCCGGTAGGCACGCTTGTTTTTTTATGGATGTTTTGTCAGGCAAAAAGGCTTGCCATTGAGGTGAAGAATGGCTTAATTACGTTAAAAAACGGCTTGTTTTGGTTTTTTTCTTTCATTTTATTCTTTTTATTGAATACTTGTTGTACCTTTACGGCCATAATAATCCTATTAAAAGCGAAACATTATATTAGTATTAACTTAATTTTCAAGAAACATGAAAAACAGGTTACTTGCAGTGATGGCACTCTGTGGTGCGACTTCATCTACTTTGCCTTTGTGGGCAGCAGAGTGGGAGAATCCGATTCCGAATTTTGTAGAACCCAATTTGGCTACCGATGGGACGGGCGGGGGCGTGTATTACGTTTATCACGTGGCTACCCAAAAGTTCATAACGTGTGGCAATTATAATAAAACTTGGGGAACGGAAGTGGTTGTAGCGGATGAAGGAAAGAAGTTGGACCTGACTTATGATACCGATTACGAGCTGAGCAACCGCCCTGAGACAGATAAAGAGTATTCCAATGCCAAAGGATGGCGTTTCACCATGTGGGACGGGAAAAGCAATACAGGCCGTCATGAGCTTTATTATAGCCCGTCGGACAATGCCTTCTGTGTGGACCATAACAAGCAGGGACACATGTTGTGGAAAATATCTCCGGTGGGTGACGGGAATTACCGTATCAAAATCAGTGACGAAGACCCGACTTATGGTTTGAATTCCGAACACGCGGAGGAGTATGTGGGGTTGGTGGATGAGACCCGTACGGGAGTAGATGCCTTTATCAATCCGGAAATGGCCGGGAATGAAAAAGCCCAGTTGGATTGGAGGTTTGTGACTCCCGAGGCTTACGAAGTCCTTTTGGCAAAGCGTGTGTTGAAAAAGTGGTTAGTGAGTGCGGATGAGGCCGGATATAAGGGATATGAAGAATATGAAAAGGTATATTTGGATGCGGCTGCTACTTTGGAGGACGTGGAAGCGGCTTCTGCGGGATTGAAAAAGGCCGTGTTCGACTTTAAGTTCTCCGGGGCTTCGGAAGAACATCCGGCTGATGTGACTGACGTGATAGAGAATCCGGCTTTCGACAATGGGGAAAATGGATGGACTTTGCAACGCGATGCCATCAGTGGGCAAGATAATTTTGGGGTACAGTCTTCTTCTCAAACTACTTCCGACGGAACTGAGTTCAAAGGTTTCTTTGAGCGTTGGACTGCTACTTTTCCGCAAACGAGTTGGTCCATTACGCAGGAAATCAATGATATACCAGATGGGCGTTACCGCCTGAGCGCATATATCCTGACGAATGTGAAAGAGGATAATGGTGGTCCGAAGGGACGTTACCTTTATGCCAAATCGAAAGGAGGCGAAGTGAAGTTGCAGGCCACCGTGCCGTCTCCCGATGGAGGAGGTTATGCCGCGCCCTATACGCTCGAGTTTTCAGTCATAGGCGGTTCTGCCACAGTGGGTTTGAAAGTGGAAACTCCTAATTCCGAGTGGACGGGTGTGGACAATTTCAAATTGGAGTATTTGGGCGAAGCTGGTGCCATGACGATGCAGGATTATCTAAAGGAGCACATTGCTGATGCAGAAAAGACCTACGAAGCTTACAAGTCTGCCAATAAAAAAATGAGCCAAAAAGGTGAAGAAGCTTATACGAAGCTTATCGGGCATGCCAAAGAAGTGGCTGCAGATGCGAGCGTGGACATTGAAACCGTGTCGGCTCTGATTGAGACCTTGCAGAAGCAAATGGACGAGATGGCCAAAGACGTGGCTGCGTATGACAAACTGGAACAGTTGTTGGTTGAGGCAGAAAATAAATATTGGGCATCTCCATACGAAGATATGTCGTGGCCTACGTTGGAGGATTATATCGACAACACGCTTAAGGTGGAGCAGGGAGATTGCAGTTTCGACCCGGCTTTGATAGACAGCGTCCAACCGCGTATGGACCGCTATTACATGGAGGACTTCAGGGCTGCCGCTTTAAGAGGGGAAATCGAGGACTTCACACCCTTGTTGGTCAATGCGGATTTCACCAACAATGCCGACGGATGGCAGGGTGGTTCCGGGCAAGGTGTGGAAACGGGTGAAATGTATGATAAACAGACATTTGATGTCTATCAGGAAATAGAGGGCTTGCCCGAAGGTTCTTATGAGGTCTCCCTGCAAGGATTCCAACGCCCTACGTGGCACGATGCTTGCCAGGCAGCTTGGGGCACGGATGCCAAGGAGGCGCAGGTTACTGCGTATGCTTACGGTAACGACGGTTCCGTAAAGCTCCACCATTGTTACGATGAGGTGTTTGATGAACCGATGCAGGCAGAAGGTTGGGGCAAAGATGTGCAATTGTCATTGCCGAACGACGAGCTGAGGAATGGCAAGTATGCCTTGGATGCTTTGACGGGAACGCATAAGGCTTTTGAAGAAGGTCATTTCGAGAACAAATTCGTTTGTTATGTGAAGGCTGACGGCAAATTACGAGTGGGCGTGCGGATGACTGAGGATGCAGGTCTTTCCGGGGACTGGACTACTTATGACAATTTCAGGTTGAAATATTTGGGCGCGGAGGATATGACCGGGGCCGTTTCTGCATTGGAGGCCCGGATTGCCGATGCGAAGGTACTGCTTGACGATGTGGAAACGCTTACCACCAAGGCCGCGAAAGATGCCTTGCAGAAAGCCATTGCCGATGCTACTGCGGCTTTGGAGGAAGAATTGACCCAAGAGACGTATGCCGTCAATTCGGAGGCATTGAATGCAGCCATGGAGCTTGAAACCGAATCGCGTGCGGCAGCAGCCAAGTTAGAGGCGACGGCTACAGGCCATGACAATAAGTTCAATGGTGCAGGAGGTACTGCCGAGTATGACAAATATGCCGGTACAGACGAATATGACGTTTTGTTGGAACTCGTGTCGGATGAAGTGTTGTTGGCCATCGACGAACGTTCGCTTGTCGATTTGGCCCAGATTGAAAGTTTTATGCAGCGCATGAATGAGGCTTATTGCAAGATGGTGGCCACGCAAGTGGATTTCAAGGGAGCGTCGAAGGATACTCCGCTCGATGTCACGGGCATGATTACCAATCCGAGCTTTGAGGAAATGGATGCCGAGACGCAGGAGAAAGTAAGCTCTAATGCCGGATGGGAATGTAACAAGGTGCATAATGACTTGAAGGCGCAAGATTTGGTTTACGAGATGTTCAATATCGAGGATGTCAAGCTTTACCAGACCGTGTATGCGTTACCTAAGGGGTTCTATCGGCTCACTTACAATGGCTTCTATCGTGCCGGGGATGCCGAGCCAGCTGCTTTGGCGCGCCGTGACAATAAGGAAGAGGCACTGAACGTGGATGTGTATGTTGAAACCGCTTCCGAAAAGTTGTCCGTTCCATTGGCTTCCATTTTCGATAATGTGACGCTTTACAGTTACGACAGTTCGGATAAGGTTTTGCCCGATTCTTTGTTCCCTGACATGCCCGATATGATGTATCATACAGTCGTGAATGGCAGGGTCGGTGCCCGCAAGGCTTTTGAGGACAATGCTTACGAAGGGGCATTCAGCTTCGAGGTGAAGGAAGATGGCGAAGGTGTGACCATCGGGGTTGAAAAGGGCGCGGTTATCACCAATGACTGGACGTGTTTCGACAACTTCCACCTGTACTATTTGGGGGCCGGCGAGGCCAACCGTCCAGACGACATCCCGAATGGCGTGGAAGATACTGTGGCCGACGGTAAGGCTACGGTGGTAAGTTCTGCATGGTACACCATCAACGGCGTGCGCGTGGCCGAACCGAAGCAGCGCGGCATTTACATCCGTCAGGATAAGATGAGCGACGGTACGACTAGGTCCGTGAAAGTAATGGTGCGTTAAACCACCGTTATGATATATCAATAAAATAGGTTCATAGATTAGATTGGAGGGGAGGACGAAGTGATTTCGTCTTCTCCTTTTTGCTTTTGCTGCCTTTGTGTTAAAAATATGGGCTTATCTTCTTTTTTTTATCCGGATTATTTTTTAGATTGAGTATTTATTGTAAATTTGCCACTTATAAGAAATCCTATTAAAAAGCGAAACATTAGTATTAACTTAATTTCTGTAAGAAGATGAAAAACAGATTACTTGCATTGATGGCTTTGTGCACAGCCACATCGTCCACATTGCCTTTATGGGCGGCCGATTGGGCGGATCCGAAGTTGACATTCGTAGAACCCGACTTGGAGGGAATCAAGGGTGGACAAAAGGAGGTGTATTACGTTTATCATGTGGCCAGTGAGAAGTTCATGTCCAATGGTGCGGATTTTAATACCACTTTCATCGTTTCAAATACGGGGCAAGAAGTGACATTGAGTTATGGACCCGATTACGAGCTGATTACCCATGCGAAAGATGCCAACGATTATTCGGCTGCCGAATCTTATCGTTTGTCGCTGATGAATGCACCGAGTAACGGTGGTTTCCATGAAGTATTTTTGGATCCCGGTGTAAAATGTTACGTAGACCACAATAAGCAAGGACACATCTTGTGGGATATTGTATCTCAGGGGAACGGCCTTTACCGTATCCGTGTGAATGCGGACGATCCTACTTACGGTACCAATAAAACCGAAAATGCCGCTTATAAGAATACGTGGATGGGAGTAAATCCCAATACGGATGGTACGTGGAATGAGGTTATCAATCCTTTGATAGTGCCCGGAACAAGCGGTTATGAAAAAGCTGAGTTCGACTGGAAGTTCGTAGAGCCGGAAGTGTACGAAGTATATGCTGCCAAGAAGAACGTGCTGAAACCGCAATTGGAAGCTGCCGATGAGGCCGGATATACGGATTATGCGAAGTACAAGGAATTGTATGAGAGTGCTGATGCTACGGTGGAACAGATAGAAGAGGCTGCAGAGGAACTGAAGGATGCCGTGTTGGAATTCAAATACAGTTCGGCTTCAGAGGCTACTCCCGCAGATTTGACGGCTAAGATTACGAACGCTTCGTTTGGCGATGGTTCCAATGGGTGGACTTCTTGGCGGGCCAACAACAATAATAATTTTGGTGTCGTGACAAAGAAAGAGGGGGAGATTGGAACGTCAGACGGTTTCGATTTCCGTACTTTCTTTGAAAGATGGATAGCCACACCTCCTACGGGAGATTATTATATAGAGCAGTCTTTGAGTGAACTGCCTGACGGAAAATATCGTTTGAAGGCTTACATCATGACGCAGCAGACGGCTGAGAACGGTGGTCCGAAAGGTCTTTTCTTGTATGCCAAGACGGTGGCCGGTGAAAGCAAGAAAGAGGCTGATGTACCGTCACCGGACGGCACGCCTTATGCAGCACCTTATACTGTAGACTTTTCTGTAATCGGCGGTACGGCTACTGTCGGTATGCGTTCCGAGGGCAGTAAGGACGGTTGGTCGGCTGTAGGTTATTTCACATTGCAATATATGGGTAAGGCGGGTGCTATTACGATGCGCGATGCTTTGAACCAAAATATCACAGAGGCCGAGAAGCAATATAAGGAAGAAATAAGCCTCAAGAAGCATAGTAAGGAAGGTGATAAGAAATATGAGGAGATGATAGCCTTGGCAAAGGCGGCTGTGGCTAATGACGAGGTCAAAGACGATTCTTTGCAATCCATTGCCAAATCTTTGCAGCTTCGTATGGATAGTTTGGTATCAGATGTTGCTGCTTATCAGACATTGACGACAAAGACAAACGACTTGTCTGTGGCATGGGATGAATCCATATATGCAGACCAAGATTTTCTTGATTATGAGGAGTACTTGGTTGGTTTGGAAGAAGCTTATAACCAAGGTACTTTTGACCCGACGGAAGTAGACAGTATCCAACCGCGTGCCGACCGGATTTGGAAAGCTTGTATTTTGGATGCTTTGGAAACAGGCGATACGGATAATGTGACCGGCCTGTTGACGAATCCTAACTTTACAGGTAATACCAATGGGTGGACTTATCAGAAGTTGGGCGGGCCGAACAATGATGGTTTGAAATATGGAAACAACGTGGCCGAATGCTACGAGCAGGCTTTCGATGTGTACCAGGAAGTTAACGGCTTGCCGGCGGGTACTTACGAGGTCAGTGTGCAGGGTTTCTATCGTCCGGCGGGAAATGCCACTTGGTCGGCTGCCTGGGGCGTAGAAGGAGATGCAACCAACGACGTGTTGGCATACGTGTATGGAAACGACGGAATGGCCAAGCTTCCGCATGTGGCCGACGGTTTGCAAGATGAAAACATCGGTGAGGATTGTGCACAGTTGACAGCCGGAGGTGCGGACTTGGAAGGCAAATATGTCTGCAACGGCAAGAAGAGTGCTGAGCTGATTATGGCCGATGGTACGAGCTATCTGATGACTGTGAAGTGTTATGTGGGTGAAGACGGAAAACTGCGTTTCGGTGTGAAGATGCCGACGGCTCCGGAGTCTTTGACCGCATATTGGACGTTGTTTGATAACTTCCAGGTTACTTATTTGGGTGCAGATGACATGAGCGGTGCGAAGTCTGCCATGGAAGCTTTGATCGGAAATGCTCAAGAACTGTTGAATAAGGAAGCGTTGACCACCCAAGAAGCCAAGGATGGTTTGAATAAAGCTATCGAGGCGGCTACGGCTGTAGTAGATAACCTGACTCCTGAAACTTATAAGGAACATAGCGAAGCTTTGAATGCGGCTATGGAAGCTGGTCAGGAAGCCATTGATGCAGCTACTGCATTGGAAACGAAAAACGATAATCATGCGGATAAGTTGGGTTCTTCAGGAGAAGGAAGTTATGAAGACTATGCCGATACGGAAGGTTATGCAGAACTTGATGATGTAGTATTGGAAATAGACGAGAAGATAAGTGGTGACGGTATTTTTGCTTCCATGGAAGAAATAGCCGACTATAATGTCAAGCTTGACAAGGCTTATACCAAGATGATGAGTGGTAAGGTTAATTTCTCTGAAGCAACTAAGGATAAGCCGGTGGATGCCACTAACTTGATTATGTGCCCGAGCTTCCAAAGCAAGAAGTTCAATGCCGATAAGAATGAATGGGAAGACGTGCGTGCCGCAGACGGTTGGGTCAATGCAAGTATTGAGGATGGCCCTTCCAGTAAGGTGACCAGTGCATTGAATTACGAAATGTTCAATGACAGTAGTGAAATCCACCAGACGCTTTACAACATGCCTGCCGGTTACTACCGTGTGGTTTACAATGGCTTCTATCGTGCGGGCGGCTATATAGATGCAGCAGTGGCTCGCCGGGACAATGAGAGCGAAACGTTGAATGCCGAGGTTTATTTGAAAGGAAAAGAGACCAATTGGACGAATAAGTTGGCTTCTATTTTCGATAATGTAAAGGAATATAAGTACGACAGCGGCGATGTAGTGCTGCCGGATTCTCTGTTCCCGGATATGACGGACTTGCTGTACCATTGCATCGTGAACGGTGTGAACGGCGCAAAGGCAGCCTTTGAAGACGGGGCCTATGAAGGCAACTTCAGCTTCCGTGTAGAGGAGGGCGAGGAGCCTGTATTGGGCGTACGCAAGACCGGTAAGATAACGAATGACTGGACTTGTTTCGATAACTTCAAGCTGTTGTACTATGGTGATGGCGATGCCAACAAGCCGGATGATTTCGTATCTTCTGTAGAAGAGACTGTGGCTGACGGCAAGGCAACCGTGGTAAGTTCCGCATGGTACACCATCAACGGCGTGCGTGTGGCTGAACCGAAGCAGCGCGGCATCTACATTCGTCAGGATAAGATGAGCGACGGCACGACTAAATCCGTGAAAGTAATGGTGCGTTGAGCCACCGTTATGATATATCAATAAAAATAGGTTCATAGATTAGATTGGAAGGGAGGACGAAGTGATTTCGTCTTCCCTTTTTGGTCATTCAGGCTGTACGTTACATCGCCGACCCGCCGATGGCGCCAAGGATGGCACTGGCCACGGCAATGATTACATTAAGCAAGGTGTTCCAAACTGTTTTGTTCATAGGCATTGATGTTTTAGAAGTTAAACTATTGCGGTCAGTCCGTGCCCATATAGAGCGACCAACCTTCTTTTATCTGGCTCATGGAGGGCTTCACCCCGCATTCCACCCGGCTCATGGCCGCCACCAACGGTGCCATGTGCGAAGGGTCGTACGGATTGAGGCATTTGTCCGGAGGGAAGCCGGTCAGCGCACATACCTTACGGGCGTAGTTTTCTGTGTCGTTACCGTCTTCGGGCGGTGCCCATCGGGCAATGATGTCGCGTATCGTGCGCAGGCCGTATTTGTGGCAATAGGTGCGCAGCACGATGAAGGCCGCACGGTATCCCCACGGCATGCTCCTGAACGTGAAGAACTCCGGGTCGGGTTGCCGTTCGGCCAGGCCTTGCCACAGGTCTGCCGTGCGTCGGATATTGAGAGGGTTGCAGTTGCGCAACCCTCTTTGCTTGTTCAGCTTTTCCATTCCTTTACGGATTTAGATGCCGCCTTCTTCCTCGTCGCTGTCCTCTTCGGTCGCGAAGTCCACCCGTTCGAGCGTGAAAGCCTTGTTGTCGAGCGACATGGCTTTTTTGAGCTTGGCGTTAGGCGTGAAGCAGACGCGGAGCTTGGTAATATAGGCCGAGTCGTACTTTTCAGCTGTGTCGCTACCCAAACCGTTGGCCACGGTACGGAAGCTGCCGATGTCGCCCAAATGGACACGCTTGCCTTCTTGCAAGGCATAGATGATCTGTTCCTGCAAGGCCGACAGTACGGCCAGGCAATCGTGCCGCGTGACGGTACAGGAGCTGCTGATGCGTGTGGCAATCTCCTCGATTCCGATTTTGGAGAGGTTGACGATGAAACCGTAATACTTGCCCGGTGCTTCCGGGTTGCGCGGGTCTTTGCGTTCGATGACTTTGTAATTCATAATGTTTTTGTTTTTAAAAGTTTGTTTTTTGATTTTGTAACTCTCTTGTCATCCGGATGACAATGCAAAGGTAGGTATCCCCGAAAACAGGGGTGTGCATTATTGCACGTTCGTGCACGTTTCCGTCGGTTTCCGCTTGAAAATGTGCATTTTCGCCTGTTTTCCAAGGTGCTTCCTGCCTATGGATGGCCGGCCTATTCGTGCGGCCACTCGCGGAAGTCGTCGTCCGTCTCCTCCGGTTTGCCGAGGATGTCGATGACCATTTCGTATTGGCGGGGTGTAAAGCTCCGTTGCCAGACACCGAAGTGCAGTGCCGTGAGGCGTGCCCACAGGTCGCGTTCGGCCCGTAATACTTTGAACAACCTTCGTCTCGCGTTCCGTTCGGTGGAGTCGGGAAAATACAAAGTTGCCAGTCTCGTCACGTCGTACAAATTCTTTTTCATGATACATTTGTATTTGTTAGTTAATAAAATGGTTGTAAAATCCGGCTTGGGAGGCCGGATGTATTTCATGTTTCCGGTTAATGTGTCACTTGCCAGTACGCAAGGCTGAATTTTAAATATTCCTTTTTATTTGCTCGTGTTGTGTGAATTTCGTAATTTTGGACGATTTTTTACAGTTAAGGCATGGAAAATAAATTGTTCCGTTTTACGGATATATTCAAGGAAACCTTGTGGGGAGGGCATCGCATACTCCCGTTCAAGGGCTTGGAGGCCGATGGACGGCTGATAGGAGAGAGTTGGGAACTGTCCGGCATTCCGGGGAACGAGTCGGTGGTGGCAGGAGGTGCGTACGGCGGGTTGACCCTTACGCAGTTGGCCGAAAGAGGCGGGAGCGCTTTGTTGGGCGAGGAGAACTTCAAGCGTTTCGGCACACGTTTTCCCTTGCTCGTCAAATTTATAGATGCGGCCCAACCCCTTTCCGTGCAGGTGCATCCGGATGACGAGTTGGCGCAGCGTCGCCACGGCTGTCCGGGTAAGACGGAGATGTGGTATGTGGTGGACGGGGCACCGGGAGCTTACCTGTTGGATGGGTTCAGCCGGCAGGTGACAGCAGACGAATACGCCGCGAGGGTGGCCGACCAGACCTTGCCCGAAGTGCTCCGGCGCTATGACGTGCGTCCGGGAGACGTGTATTATCTGCCGGCCGGGCGGGTACACAGTATCGGTACGGGCTGTTTTATCTGCGAGATACAGCAAAGCAGCGACGTGACTTACCGGATTTATGATTTCGGACGTGTGGACAGCGAAGGACGGCCGCGCCAACTTCATGTGGAAGAAGCCAAAGAAGCGATAGACTATGCCGTGACGGAGCCTGAGGTGCGCCGCGAAATAGAAGCCAATGTGCCGGCCGAACTGGTAAGAAGCCCGTTTTTCACGACCGGTGCTTACCGGTTGACCGAACCGATGACGTGCGATTACGCCGACTTGGACAGTTTTGTCATCTTGATTTGTACGGAGGGAGCCTGCCGTGTGGCCTGCGGTGAAGAAGAAGTGAAACTCGCGGCCGGGCATACGCTTTTGGTGTCGGCCGAAGCGGAGAGTGTGACGCTTGAGCCTGAAGGCGAGGCTACGATATTGGAATCATACGTGTAATTCAAAACCATTTCTATCTTATATGAATAAAATCAGCATGAAAATTTTCACGGTGTGGGCCGTGGCGGTGGTATGGCTTGCCACATCTTGTACTTCTTATAAGACCGTGCCTTACATGATCAACAGTGCGGAGGCCGACCTCGATTCGAGTGCCGTGCTTTATGAGGCGCGTGTCATGCCTAAGGACGAACTGACTATCACGGTGAATTGTCCGGAAGACGCTGAAGCGGTCATTCCTTTTAACCTGACGGTTACGCCGGCTGTGGGACAGGGACGCGGGACGTTGACTTCCCAACCGACTTTGCAGACTTTCTTGGTGACTAATGACGGTACTATCAACTATCCTATCCTCGGTACCCTGAAAGTTGGGGGTATGACGGTGAACCAGGTGGAAGACCTGATTGCTTCCAAAATCGAGGGTACT
Source organism: Paraprevotella sp. (assembly GCF_986071375.1). Classification (NCBI taxonomy): domain Bacteria; kingdom Pseudomonadati; phylum Bacteroidota; class Bacteroidia; order Bacteroidales; family Prevotellaceae; genus Paraprevotella; species Paraprevotella sp. The sequence goes on from NZ_CFQRNQ010000032.1 coordinate 18,831, forward strand.
TATCTGAAGACCCGGCCGGTGGTGACGGTGCGGTTGAGCAATTACAAGATTTCGGTATTGGGTGAAGTGACCAGTCCGGGTACTTACACCGTGCCTTCCGAGAAGGTTTCGATTTACGGAGCTTTGGCCTTGGCCAAGGACATGACCGTTTACGGACGCCGCGACAATGTGAAACTCATCCGCGAGGATGCCACGGGCAAGAAGACCATCCATGAGTTGGATTTGAACGATGCCAATATCATCAAGTCACCGTACTTCTATTTGCAGCAGAACGACGTCTTGTATGTGACGCCCAATAAGACGAAAGCCAAGAACTCCGATATTGGTTCGAGCACGAGCTATTGGGTAAGCTCCATCAGTATCTTGGTGTCTATCGCCTCGTTGGTAACCAATATTTTGCGATAGCCTTATGTTAGGATAAAATTCGGACACTCTAAAGTCCGTTTTTTAATCTGTGCAGAACTGTGAATCAATCTGCGCCAAACGAAAAATCAATCTCAGGCGAACGATTTTTCGTTTGGCGCAGATTGATTTTTCATTTTGAGGGGATTGTTTAACTGTTTGTTATCAGGCATTTCCATTCTTGTTTTTTTTTGATTTTTCGTATGTTGGTACTTGATTTTTTTATAACTTTGCAACATTCACACTAAACACTATAACATTATTTGAATTATCATGAGAAAAGTAGCATTGATTACCGGTATCACGGGGCAGGACGGCTCCTATTTGGCCGAGTTTCTGATTGAAAAGGGATATGAAGTGCATGGCATCATGCGCCGTTCTTCTTCCTTTAACACCGCACGTATCGAACATCTGTATCTGGACGAATGGGTGCGCGACATGAAGAAGAGCCGTCTGGTGAACCTGCATTGGGGCGACATGACGGACAGCAGTTCGCTGATTCGGATTATCAGCGACATCCATCCGACGGAGATTTACAACCTGGCCGCGCAGAGCCACGTGAAGGTGTCGTTCGACGTGCCGGAATACACGGCCGAGGCTGATGCCGTGGGCACGCTCCGCCTCTTGGAGGCCGTGCGCATCTGCGGGTTAGAGAAGACTTGCCGTATCTATCAGGCTTCTACTTCGGAACTCTTCGGTAAGGTGCAGGAAGTGCCGCAACGGGAAACCACGCCTTTCTATCCGCGTTCTCCCTATGGCGTGGCCAAGCAATACGGTTTCTGGATTACGAAAAACTACCGCGAGAGCTACGGCATGTTTGCCGTGAACGGTATCTTGTTCAACCATGAGAGCGAACGTCGGGGCGAGACTTTCGTAACGCGCAAGATTACGTTGGCTGCTGCCCGTATCGTACAGGGTTTCCAGGACAAACTGTATTTGGGTAATCTGGATGCGCGCCGCGACTGGGGATATGCCAAAGATTATGTGGAGTGCATGTGGCTGATTCTGCAACATGAGACACCGGAAGATTTCGTCATCGCCACAGGCGAGATGCACACCGTGCGCGAGTTCTGTACGTTGGCGTTCCAGAACTTGGGTGTGGAACTGAAATGGGAAGGCAGCGGCGTGGACGAAAAAGGTATCGATGCAGCTACGGGCAAGGTGCTCGTGGAAGTCGACCCGAAATATTTCCGTCCGTGCGAGGTGGAACAGCTCCTCGGCGACCCGACGAAGGCCAAGACCCTTTTGGGTTGGAATCCCACGAAGACGACATTCCCCGAACTGGTACGCATCATGGTGGAGCACGACATGAAGTTCGTGAAGAAACTGCACTTGAAAGCTCAGTTGGATAAAGAATAAGACGGCTATGTTGGACAAGAATGCTAAGATATATGTGGCGGGACATCACGGATTGGTGGGTTCCGCCATTTGGAATAACCTGAAGCAGAGAGGCTACACCAATCTGGTGGGCCGTTCGCACCGGGAATTGGATTTGTTGGACGGAGCGGCTGTGAAGGCTTTTTTCGACGAAGAACAGCCGGACGCCGTGGTGTTGGCAGCCGCCCACGTGGGAGGCATCATGGCCAATTTGCAATATCGTGCGGATTTCATCTACCAGAACTTGCAGATACAGCAGAACGTCATCGGCGAGAGTTTCCGCCACGGGGTGAAGAAGTTGCTCTTTTTGGGCAGCACGTGCATTTATCCGCGTGAGGCTCCGCAGCCGATGAAAGAAGAGGTGTTGCTCACGTCTCCGTTGGAATATACCAATGAGCCGTATGCCATCGCCAAGATAGCGGGGCTGAAGATGTGTGAGAGTTTCAACCTGCAATACGGGACGAACTACATCGCCGTGATGCCGACAAACCTTTACGGGCCGAACGACAATTTCCATTTGGAGAACAGCCATGTGTTGCCGGCCATGATCCGTAAGGTCCATTTGGCCAAGTGCCTGAACGAAGGGGACTGGGAGGCTGTGCGCAAGGACATCGGCCTGCGTCCCGTGAGCGTGGTGCGCGACGGTGTGAAGCGAGTGGTGGATGCCGCTTCCACAGAAGCGGATATCCTCGACGTGTTGGCGCATTACGGCATCACGCCGGAGGCCGTGACGTTGTGGGGCACCGGCAAACCGTTGCGCGAATTCCTTTGGAGCGAAGAGATGGCGGATGCCAGCGTGCACGTGCTGTTGAACGTGGATTTCAAGGACACGTATGCGCCGGGCGAACGGGACATCCGCAACTGCCACATCAACGTGGGGACGGGCAAGGAACTGACCATCCGCGAAGTGGCAGAGAAGATTATGGCCGAAATCGGTTTCAAGGGTGAGTTGCGTTGGGATGCCTCCAAGCCGGACGGCACGATGCGCAAGCTGACGGACGTGACGAAGCTCCACCGCCTCGGTTGGCACCACACGGTGGAGATAGACGAAGGGGTGCACCGTTTGTATGAATGGTACCTGAAAGGAATCTGTATCAATCATCAGGGACACTAATATATATAATAAGGTATAGGATATGAAAAAGTTGTTGTCGCTTCCGCCGAATCTGGTGGAGTGTTTCCACGAGGTAGAGCGAGCCGACCGGAAAGAGTGGTTTTGTACGTCCGACCCCATCGGGCATAAGTTAGGTTCGGGGGGAGGAACGGCGTGGCTGTTGCAGGCCTGCAAGGCGTCCGAGACGGATGAAGGAGAAACATTTGCTGCATGGCTGTCGCGTGAGAAACGCATCCTGCTGCATGCCGGAGGGCAGAGCCGGCGTTTGCCGGCTTACGCGCCTTCGGGGAAAATACTGACTCCGGTACCGGTGTTCCGGTGGAAGCGGGGACAGCGTCTGGATCAAAACCTTTTGTCGCTTCAGTTGCCCCTTTACGAGCAGGTTATGGAGCGTGCGCCGCAGTCGTTGCACACGTTGGTGGCCAGTGGCGACGTGTATATCCGTACCGACCGGCCTTTGCAGGACATCCCCGAGGCCGACGTGGTGTGCTATGGGTTGTGGGTAGACCCGAGCCTGGCTCAAAACCATGGGGTGTTCGTATCGGACCGCCGGTCGCCGGAGAGGTTGGCTTTCATGTTGCAGAAACCCAGTGTGGCCGAGTTGGGCGCACTGATGAGCAAGCATTTGTTCCTGATGGACATCGGGATTTGGTTGCTGAGCGACCGGGCGGTGGAACTGATGGTGAAGCGTTCTTACCGTGACGGGCAGTTGTCGTTTTACGACATGTACTCCGAGTTCGGTCTGGCACTGGGAGACCGTCCTACGTTGGACGACCCGGAGTTGAACAGCCTGACGGTGGCCATCTTGCCTTTGGAAGGGGGGAACTTCTACCATTACGGGACGAGCCGCGAGATGATTTCTTCCACGTTGGCCGTGCAGAACATCGTGACGGACCAACGGGAAATCATGCACCGCAAGGCTAAGCCCCATCCGGCCATGTTCGTGCAGAATGCCGAAGTGGAAGTGGCGTTGGAGGCCGCGAACTCTGAACTTTGGATAGAGAACAGCTTCGTGGGGCGCGACTGGACATTGGCGTGCCGTAACATCATTACAGGGGTGCCTGAAAACCGTTGGCCGCTGAAGTTGGCCGCCGGTTTGTGCATCGACGTGGTGCCGGTGGGCGAGGAGGCTTTTGCCGCCCGTCCTTACGGTTTCAACGATGCCTTCAAGGGCTGCCTGTCGGACAGGGCGGTCCTGTATCAGGGCATGCCTGTGACGGAGTGGTTGGCCGAGCGCGGCCTGAAACCGGAAGACATAGAGGAGAACCATGATTTGCAGGCGGCCCGTTTGTTTCCTTTGTGCGGCAATGTGGAGGACTTGGGATTGGCTATGCGTTGGATGACGACCGAGCCTGAATTGGAGGATGGACGTAAGGTATGGTTCTCGGCCCGCAAAATGTCGGCCGATGAATTGTCGGCATACGCCAACCTGCACCGCCTGACGTGCCAACGTGAGGCGTTCCGGACGAAGAACCTGCCTTTATTGGCAGCCCATTACGAACGTAGCGTGTTCTACCAGTTGAACTTGGATGACGTGGCCCATGAATATGCGGAGGAGGATTTGCCTTTACCGGACGCATTGCCGGAGATGGCGGATGGGTTGACACGTATCAGCGATGCGATGTTCCGTGCCCGTGTGGCCGGCCTGAAAGGTGAAGACGGACGGAAATATGAAGAACAGGCTTTCGGACTGATGCGTAAGATGCTGACCGGCACGGCCTGTGCGGCCCGGCAGTCTCCCCGCTTGTCGGTTTATGCAGACCAGATCGTGTGGGGGCGCAGTCCGGTGCGTATCGACTTGGCCGGAGGATGGACGGACACGCCGCCCTACAGCCTGATGGAGGGAGGGAATGTGGTGAACCTCTCCATCGAACTGAACGGGCAGCCCCCGTTGCAGGTGTACGTGAAGCCTTGCCGGGAACGTCATATCGTGATGCGTTCCATTGACTTGGGCGCGATGGAGGTGGTGCGTACATACGACGAACTTGCGGCCTTCAATAAGGTCGGCTCTCCTTTTTCCATTCCGAAGGCAGCGTTGGTGTTGGCCGGTTTCCATCCGGATTTCTGTGCGGAAGCCCATGCGTCGTTAGAGGCGCAGTTGGAGGCTTTCGGTGCGGGTATCGAAATTACATTGCTGTCTGCCATTCCGGCCGGTTCCGGGTTGGGGACAAGTTCAATCTTAGCTTCTACCGTGCTGGGGGCCGTCAATGACTTCTGCGGGTTGGGATGGGACCGTTATGAGGTGGGCAACCGTACGCTCGTGTTGGAGCAGTTGCTGACCACGGGCGGAGGATGGCAAGACCAATACGGCGGCATCCTGCAAGGCGTGAAATTGCTCCAGACCCAACCGGGGGCTTGCCAACAGCCTTTGGTACGTTGGCTGCCCGACCACGTGTTTACCGCACCTGAATACCGGAAATGCCATCTGTTGTATTATACCGGCATTACACGTACGGCCAAGAGCATCCTGGCGGAAATCGTGAAAGGGATGTTCCTGAACGAGACCGGCCGTTTGGAGTTATTGGGGCGGATGAAGGCACATGCCTTGGACATGTACGATGCCATACAGCGGAACAGTTTTGAGGAGACCGGCCGTTTGGTCAGGAGGTCATGGATGCAGAATTGCCGTTTGGACGAGGGGACGAATCCGACGGCTGTCCGTGCGATTATCGGGAAAATAGATGACTTGTGTTTAGGGTATAAGTTGCCCGGTGCGGGTGGCGGTGGCTTCCTTTACATGATGGCCAAGGACGAAGAGGCGGCAGCCCGTATCCGGAAAATCTTGGTACAGGAGGCTGTGAACGACCGTGCCCGTTTTGTAGAGATGAGTTTGTCGGAAAAGGGGTTGGAAGTGAGCCGTAGCTAAGCTTTATCCTTTCTTTCTTGCCGATAGAAAAACGTGCGCCCCCGGAAACAACAAAGGTTTCCGGGGGCGTGTGTCTTCGTGGACAGGATGGCGGATTACCGGTCCTTGTACATGTTTTCGTAATATTTCTGGTAGTCTCCGCTTGTCACGTTGTCCATCCATTCCTGGTTGTCGAGATACCAACGGACGGTTTTCTCGATGCCTTCTTCAAATTGCAGGCTAGGTTCCCATCCCAATTCGTTTTTCAATTTGGTAGAGTCGATGGCATAACGCAAGTCATGTCCCTTGCGGTCGGTCACGTAAGTAATCAGGTCGAGCGAATAGCCTTCCGGGTTGCCGAGCAACCGGTCTACCGTACGGATGACGACTTTGATGATGTCAATGTTCTTCCATTCGTTGAAGCCGCCGATGTTGTACGTCTCTGCCGCCTTTCCCTTGTGGAATATTACGTCGATGGCACGGGCGTGGTCGATGACGTAAAGCCAGTCGCGCACGTTTTCCCCTTTGCCGTAGACCGGGAGGGGCTTGCGGTGGCGGATATTGTTGATGAACAGCGGAATCAACTTTTCCGGGAACTGGTAAGGCCCGTAGTTGTTGGAACAGTTGGTTACGATGGTCGGCATGCCGTAGGTGTCGTGGAAAGCACGGACGAAGTGGTCGCTACTGGCTTTGGAAGCGGAGTAGGGACTGTGCGGATTGTATTTCGTGGTTTCCAGGAAGAAAGCCTCACCGTATGCCAGGTGATGTTCCGAAGATGAGGCCGTGGTGGTGAAAGGAGGTTCGATGCCTTCGGGGTGAGTCAGCTCCAATGCCCCGTACACTTCGTCGGTCGAAATATGGTAGAAACGTTTGCCCTCGTAGCCTTCCGGCAGGGATTCCCAATACTCTTTGGCTGCTTGGAGCAGGCTGAGCGTTCCCATGACATTGGTGCGTGCGAAAGTGAACGGGTCTTTGATACTGCGGTCCACGTGGCTTTCGGCAGCCAGATGGATAATGCCGTCCACATGGTATTGCCGGAAGAGTTCGCTCATCTTGTCGAAATCGCAAATGTCCGCTTTGATGAAAGTGTAATTCGGTTGGTTTTCGATGTCTTTCAGGTTGGCCAAGTTTCCGGCGTAGGTCAGCTTGTCCAGATTGATAATGTGGTAGTCCGGATATTGGTTGACGAAGAGGCGTACGACGTGGCTGCCGATGAAACCGGCTCCTCCGGTAATGATGATATTTCTTTTAAAATCCATGATGTGCTGTATTATTGGTATAAATCTTCTGAGTAATCAAACAACCATTCGGCATCTTTCAGGCGAGGATGACGCTTGTCCTTTTCCGACAGGAGGATTTTGTCGGAAGGAATGCGCCAGTTGATGCCGAGGTCCGGGTCGTCCCATGCCAATGCCCCCTCGCTTTGCGGTGCATAAAAGTTGTCGCATTTATACTGGAATATAACTTCCGGCGTGAGCACGCTGAAGCCGTGGGCAAAACCGCGGGGGATGAAGAATTGACGATGGTTTTCTTCTGTCAGCTCTACAGCTACATGTTGACCGAAAGTAGGCGACCCTTTCCGGATATCCACGGCCACGTCCAATACGGCGCCTTTGATGACGCGTACTAACTTGCTTTGTGCGTATGGCGGTTTTTGAAAATGAAGACCGCGCAGTACGCCGTAACTGCTCTTGCTTTCATTGTCTTGCACGAAATGTACGGTGCGGACCAACCGGTCGAAATCCCGTTGTGAGAAAGATTCGAAAAAATAGCCTCTTGCATCGTTGAACAACCGAGGTTCGATAATCACTACGCCTTCGATGGCGGTTTGAATGACTTCCATAATAAATAGTAAACTTTATTATGTGCAAAGATAGTTTTTTTTATCGAAAGGTAGCGGGCTTTAGGATAAAATCGTATATTTGCAAGGATGAAAAATATTTAAATGATTGCATCATGGAGACTTGTCATTGGATTTTGGCCGGTTGGTTGGTTTTTGACTTGCTGGTGTTTGTATGGGCGTGGTGGGATGATTTATATTATTCCCATGATATGAAAAATAAG
>NZ_CFQRNQ010000033.1:0-23990 GCF_986071375.1 Paraprevotella sp.
GAGAAAAGCAGACGCATCGTGGGCGAAGATTCAACCGTGGCCACTCCCTCTCCCTCCGAATACTTCCGTACGGCCTGGCTGCAAGCCGACAAGGAGCACCTGCTTATCTCCGTCAGCCATACGGAAGGATACTTGTACCTCTATAATATATATACGCGCGAGTGGAAAGAAATACTTAAAGGAAAAGCCATTAATGATATTAAAAAATGCAAAGACGGCTGTTTTTGGTTAGGTGGTAACCAAACACTCATCAAACTTTCCCCACGTTTTGAACTTCTACAAGAAACCCATCGCCTGGAACTGACCGGAAACGAAACCGTAACGGACTTCATCATGTCAGTCCTCGTCGACGACCGGCAAGGACTATGGTTAGGATTGAGCAGTTCCGGAATCTTGCGGGCCGTCCCTCCCGGAAAATATATGGAATACTATATCAACGAGGAGGTGGCGCACGAGGAAGGACGGATGATTCGCAGCCTGTGTCCGTACGACGGCCGGTACTTGCTAGTCGGCACGATGGGAGGCATCTACCTGTTCGACACGGCCCGCAAAAACTACCAGGCATTCCACTCCGGATTCGGACACCTCTTTTGTACAGATATCAAAAGAGACCGGGACGGTGCATTCTGGTGCAGCACCCGGCAAGGACTATACAAAATACAGGGCAATAGGGTTGAGCGGGCAGACCAGACGCTGCTTCCGGGAATCCCGTCCGAAACGGTCCGTTTCAGTCTTCCCCTTTCCGATGGCTGCATTTTGGTTTGTATGGATTTGAAAGACCTGTATCTCTGTCAGCCGAAAAAAGGACAAGCCCTGCGTCTCAATGAAGATTTTCCGGAACTGAACCGCAGCCGTGCCATGAGCTTTGCCATAGAAATAAAACCCGGCCAACTCATCATCGGCGGACAAAACGGACTCTTCGGATATGAGATTGCCCGAAGGAAACTGCAACGCCTGGCTTGGATAGTCCCTTGGGAAAGATACAGCACGAAATACAACTGCGCATACGCCGAAGGAAGATCCGTCTGGATAGGTACGCAGAACGGATTGATATGCCATGACTTCCGCACGAAGGAAACCCTGCGGCTCAGCACGGAAAACGGCCTGCCGAACAACTGCATACAAGGCATTGCCGCCGATGCCAAGGGAGACCTGTGGGTTTCGACTTCAAACGGAATCGGGAGAATAAACCGGAATGCAGACGGCACCTTTTCCATCGCACGGTTAGACGGAAAAGACGGCGTGCAATATGGGGAAATGATGGAACAGTCCATCACCGCCATGCCGGACGGTCATGTATATGTGGGTGGACTGAACGGCATCACCGACATTCCCCCTCAGGCCACGGACTACGGACACGAAAGTCTGAGACCGACACTCGTCGGCCTGCGCGTCATGAACCACCCCATCAACAACGAAGGAACGTTCCACAACCGCCAACTGCTTCCGGAAGGGCTGTCCTACACCCGCCACCTGCACCTGAAGTACAACGAGAACTTCATCGAGATGAAATTCTCTGCCCTAAATTACGACGCGCCCCAACATACACATTACCGTTACCGGTTGGAAGGAGTGGACAAAACATGGAACCTGAGTTCGGAACCGACAGGCGTCTGCACGGCCATCTACACCTCCCTCACGCCCGGAACGTATACGCTTCAGGTACAAGCCGCCATGGGAAGCACGTCGTGGGGAACAACCGCCGAATGGCAAATCACAGTAGAGCCACCTTTGTGGAAGACTTGGTGGGCTTACGCCATTTACCTTATCGCCGCATTGACACTCCTCTACTACATCATCGAACTGTACATCGCCGACAAGCGTTCGCGCATGATGGCAGAACAAGAAAACCTGAAACGGCAGAAGGAACAGCATCTCGACGAACTTAAATTCCGCTTCTTCACCAACATTAGCCACGAACTTCGCACTCCGCTCACACTCATCATTACTCCGCTCGAGCTGCTCATCCGCAAAGCCGGTGATTCTTCCCTCAAAAACGACTTGGAAAAGATACTCGGCAACGCACGTGACTTGCTCCGGCTTGTCAACCAATTGCTCGATTTCCGCCGCCTGGAACAGAAAGGCGAACAACTAAAACTGTTGACCGTGCAAATCAAACCGTTCATCGAAGACAACGTGAACCATTTCTGCCAACTCGCTTACGAACGGCACATCGGATTGTCCTGCGAGTGTGCTTTCGGGCAGGAAGACCTGTTCCGTCTGGATGCCGAAAAGATGACACGCGTGCTGAACAACCTGCTTTCCAACGCCATGAAGTTCACCCCCGAAGGCGGTTTCATCACCGTACAAGCGGGTTGGCAGGAAAGTTCCCCGGCAGGCGAAGGCCCCAACGGCATCTGCATCACCGTCAGCGACACCGGCATAGGCATCCCGGCGGAAGACTTGAAAAACATCTTCGTGCGTTTCTACCAAAGCGAAGGCACACAAAGCCATCCCATGAATACCGGCAGCGGTATCGGACTGCACCTGGTCAAAGGTTATATGGACTTGCACAAAGGAGAAATCACGGTGGAAAGCACACCGGGAAAAGGCACGCGCTTCACGCTGCTGCTGCCTGCCCAACCACCGCAAACTTCCTCCTCCGATTCCCAAGTCGCCATCAAAAGCAAGCTTCCCGACACAGAGAAAGCATCCGAATCCCCTGTGCCCGAAGGAAACAAAGTCACCGTCTTGGTGGCCGAAGACAACGAGCAATTCCGCACGTTCATGAAAGACCTTCTCCGACAAGAATTCACCGTGCTCACCGCCGCCGACGGGCAGGAAGGACTGGCCATGGCACGGGAATATGGCCCCGATCTCATCATCAGCGACGTGATGATGCCGCACATGGACGGCTACGCTTTCTGCCGTGCGGTCAAGGACGATGTGCAATGCTGCCACATCCCGCTCATCCTGCTCACGGCTAAAAACTCTTCCGAAAGCCGGAGCGGGGCATACGAAGCCGGTGCCGACTCGTTTATCGCCAAACCATTCGACATCGACGTGTTACACAGCCGCATTCGCCAACTTCTTGAACAACGCGAGCGACGGTTGGCTTCGTTCCGTAAAGGCACGCACATCAACCCCAAGGAAATCACGATTACCAACTTGGACGAGAAACTGATACAAAAAGCTTTGGAATGTATCGAAAAGAACATGGACAACACCGGATACAACGTGGAAGCCCTCAGTGCCGACATGGGAATAGAACGCTCCTCGCTCTACCGGAAGATGCAAGCCATAGTGGGGCAGACACCCACGGATTTCATGCGTTCCATCCGGTTGAAACGCGCCGCCCAGTTGTTGGAAAGCGGCCAATACTCCGTACAGGAAATTTCATGGATGGTAGGTTTCAACACCCCGCGCTACTTCTCCTCCTACTTCAAAGAGATGTTCGGCATGACGCCGTCCGCGTATGCCGTGCGACACCGGAAGCAGCCTTCTTCAAAGGCATAAAAATAGGCATGACGAATATCAGGGCCAAGATGGAAAACAGCAGGCCGCCCGACGTTCCGATGGCGAAAGAGAACCAGAAAGCTTCCTCCTGCCCGTCTATCAAGAACGGCACCAACCCCAGAACGGTGGAAAGCGTGGTCAGGAACACCGGAATAATCTTGTGGTTGTAAGCCTTGACATACAAATTCACACGGGGCAACGCCTGCGCCTTGCAGGCCGCCACTTGGTTGTTATACTCGTTGATGATGTAAATACCCGCATTCACCACCAGTCCGCTCAGCAGGACCAACGAGGCAAAACCGCCCGTCCCGAACTTCACTCCGGAAAAGTAGAATGTCAGGAACGTGCCAATGAAGGACACCGGAATCAAAGTGATGATGACGAAAGGCAACCGGAACGACTCGAAAAGGATGGAACACATGAAGTAGATAATCAGCACGATGACCAATATCAGCCAATACTGCGTGCCTTCGTCCTGGTACCAGTTCGGCGTGTTGTTCAGGCAACGGTACCCCACCGGAAAACGGTCGTTGAACTCATCCGTCACTTCCTCTATGTATTTGGCCGTGTAGTTGTACGAACCCAACACGTTGAAAGCCACACGCAACACATACTCCTGGTTCTTTTTGGGAATGCAGTTCTTGGCCTCCCGCAGGTTCATGTCCATGAAAGGCGGAAGCCACACGTCTCCTTCGGACGTCTTGACATGGGTATGTTCCAAATCCCACACATTGAAACGGTCGGATTGCAACGAACGCAGGTAGATGTCGGTCCGGATAAACTCGTCCTCGTAACGCCCCACGTCCACTCCCGAAAGCAACTCGCGCAACGTGCCGTGCATGGCCGCCGCCGTCTGTCCGTACAAGGCAAAGTTTTGCGGTGTATAGACCATGTACAGTTCATCTTCCTGCCGTTCATGCCCCGGCGTCTCGATGATGATGTCCATCACGCGGTGGTTCTGTTTCAAACGGGCACAAATGTCCTCCGCATACCGGTACAAGGCATTATAATTGTATCCTGCAATCTCAATCCGGTTCGACCGGTACTGCAGGTTCAGCGAATTGCTGAACCCCCGCTCGCTCACGCCGTAAGTGCTCCAGTCTGCCCCTCCGATGGAAATGACCTTGCCGATGACCTTGCTCTCCAAGACATAAGGGAAAGACGTGTCGCGGTATTCATCCTTGAATTCCACGGTCAGGTTGGCCCCCCACCATTCCACGCGGCTCTCGAACCGTTTGATTTCCTTGAACCCGACCAAGAAATTTTCCAGAATCTGCACCTTCTCGTTCAATTCGTGCACGCTTCCGCCCAAAGGCATTTGGGCACGGATGTGGAGCTTCATCTCCTCTTCCTCCTTGGCATACGTGTTCTCGTCCAACGACTGCGCAAAGAGACGCATGGTCCCTCCGAACACCTTGGAGAGCGGTTCTTTCAGCTCGGTCTGGAAAAAACGGGTGCCGAACGTGGCATTATACGCCTTCTCATACCAAGGTGATTCTTCTTCCTCCTCGTTTTGGTAATATACCTTCTCCTTGTCCCACCGGTCCGGAAGGGCATGGAACGGTATACCGAAAGCCAGTACCAACAGGATATAATATATCCACTTGCGTTTCTGCGTGAAAGCGATGTACTTGCGGTAAAACCGCGTCCAAGCCATCACTCGTTTGGAACGCCCCACCCGTTTTATCGGCATGCGGCTGCTGTAATGGAACTGTTTGACCAAAGCCGGCACGAAGAACAGGGCCACGACAAGCGCCACCGTCAGGTTGATGATGATAATCCAAGAGAAATCGTACAAATCGCGTTGGATATACTCCGGCATGAAGAACACCACCACCAACGACCCTATCGTGGTGAGCAAGGCGGCCAGTATGGCCAGGAACGCCTTCCGGTTGTGGTAGTAACTGTAATGGTCCACCATCACGATGGCCGCGTCGATAATCAGTCCCAACGACACCGTGATGCCGGCCAACGAGAAAGTGTGCAGGCGCATGTCGAACACATAATAAGCCATGACGGCTATCAGGATATTGGCAGCCAACGTGATGGCGATAATCGACAGATACTTCCAGTTGCGGCGTACCAACCAGACGAATACCAACAGGATAGCCAAAGACATCAATGTGCGCGTAATCAGCTTTTCCAATTCCGACTGCTTATCCTTTGCCGCATCATGCGTCAGCGTCAGATACATGCCGTCACGCAACCGGGGTTTCAATTCCTCTATTTTCGCACGCAACTGGCGCGACAACTCTATCTCGTTGGCATCGGCATCCACAAAAATGTTCATGTAGACGGTGTTCAGCCCGTTTACACGGTAATAACTGCCAGGCAAGCGGTCACGGTATTCAAAGGTGGCCAAGTCGTTCAGATAGATAATCTTCCCGTTCACCGTCTTCAGGGGCATCTCGCCTATCTGACGGGAAAACCTCAAGGTCTTCAAGTAAAGCGTGACACGGCTTTGCTCCCCGTCTTCATCCCTGTACATCACATCGCCCACGATATCCGACTTCCCGATAAAACTTTTGATACCGTCCTCCACATCAGCCACCGTAAGGCCGTAATTGGCCACTATGAGCGGGTCGTAAGTGATTTCCATATATTTGGAAGTGCCTCCGGTCACGTCCACCCACACCACTTCTTCCCAGGCTCTCACCACCGGCTCCACGTTTTCCTTCACATATTCCTTGATTTGCTCACCGGTCAGGTTGGAGTTCACCTGATAAGTCAGCAAATGGCTCGCCGTGTTTTCTTTCGGGGCACCTTCGTCATTTACCACTTCCCCGCCCGTCAGTTCCGGATAAGAAACCTCTTCGGGCAATTTCTTCCGCACCTGCTTCAAGAGCGACGAAATCTCGAACTTCACGGCGGACACATCGGCTTCTTTCTTCAGCACGACCGTAACCCGTCCCGAACCGAAATAAGACTCCGACGAGACTTCGGCCACGCCCTTCACCGCCGAGACCAGTCCTTCTATCTTCGACGTCACCTCCTGCTCCACCACCTTGGGCGAAGCATTCCTCCATCCATAGCTTATCGTCAGCGTCTTGCCCTGACGCGGCTTGGGGGAAGAACCTACGTCTACCAAAGGAATCAGGGCTGCCCCGATAATCATCAGGATAACCATCGTGAGCAACAGGCTGAACGACGATACGCGATCCAATATGTGAGTTTTCTCTTGCATAAGCCTTATCCCCTTTTCCTATATATAAGGTAATACACCAACGGTATGAAGAACAGGCTGACCAACGTACCGGCCACCATGCCGACAATCAGGGTCAACGACAACGGGTATTGCAAGGCGGAACCCATATCGCCCCGGCTCAGGAAAGGAAGGATGGCCAGAATGGTCGTGAGCGAAGTCATGACAATGGGTCGCAAGCGGCTGTGCCCGCCGCGCCAGATAGCCGTAACGAGGGGCATCCCCTCCCGCCTCAACCGGTTCATCGTATCCACTTTCAGGATAGAGTCGTTGATAATGATACCGCTCATCACCACGATACCAATCATGGACATGATATTCAGCGACTCGCCCAACAGCCACAGGACGAGGAACACCCAGAATACATCAATCACGATTTCCGACAGGATGACCAACGGTTGCACGATGCTTTCGAACTGCGCGGCCAAGATGAAATACAGCAATGCCACAGCCACGCTCAACACCAGCACCAGTTCGCCTATCATCTCCCGGCTAGAATAATAATTGCCCGTAAACGATGCCGAATAGCGCGAGTCGGCCTTCACGAACCGTTCCGTGAAATCCACGATGCTCTCCACCGTACGGTCGTTCGCCGCAATCTTCACGGGATAATAATCCCCACCGTTTCCGGAATACAGCCGTTTGAAGTCCTCGCCCTGCGTTTCCCGTATCAGGTAGCTCAAAGGTATGTCCACTCCCTCGTCGTTGCGCACGGTGTACTGCAACAACCTACGGCTGTCCATACCGCGTTCACCGATAATGACGGGCAACGAACGGGCGCCCTCATTGATGGCATACACCTCATTTTGGCTCACCAACATCCGCAACCGGGCCTGCAAGCCGGCATACGACACATGGTACACCGCCATCTGCTCCGTGTCAGCCACGTATTGTATATTGCGTTCGGAAACGACCGGCTGTACCGCGACCTCGGGGAAACGGCGCGACAAAGTGTCCAGAAAAGCCCGGGCCTCGTGCACATCCGGACGGCCTCCACCCTGACGCTGCAAACGTATCTCCAAGTCCGCATCGTCATTGGAGAATATCAAATCGAAAATATTGCCGGATACGCCGAACTCCACCGTGCCATGCGGATAGCGTTCCGCCATGTAGTTCCTCATCTTCTCCTGCGCCTGCCGCAAGGTTTCCCCATCCTCAGCCTGAAAGTAGACCACGGCTTCGGACGTGGTAAGGTCTTCGGTATGGGACAGCACGAAATCCTGCACGCCGACCATCGCCGTAGAGGTCTGCACCAATCCGTCCACCTGCTTCAACACATCCCCCACACGGACATCGTTCTCCTCCACCGAGATACCCGCGTTCCAGTCTATTTTCATCAACGCATCGTTATGTTCCATATAAGGAAGACGTTCTTTCTCCAACCCTTTATAGATAAAGAAAATGGCCGGGATTGCCAGGCAAAAAGCCGTCACGCTCTTCACCGGATTCCGCAAGACCCATTTGACACCACATTCGTAAGGAGTATAAAAATTAAAATGAAACTTACGGTCGAGCACCTCTCCTTCCGGACATGTTTTTCTTTTCCGGTACAACACCATGAAATACACCGGAATGACCAACACCGCCACGAAAAGCGAAGCGAACAAGGCTATCGTGACACCCATCGCCTGGTCGTAAAACAAGGCACCGGCAATGCCGCTCAGAAAAATCAACGGGACAAACACCGAACAGGTGGTCAGCACCGAACTCAACATCGGGGTGAACACCTCGTTCGTTCCTTTCACGAGGGCATCCGCAAGCGGCATCCCCTGCCGCCAACGCTGCATCACGTTGTCAATGACAATGATGGAGTTGTCCACAATCATTCCCACACCGAGAATCAGCCCCGACAGGGAAATGATGTTCAAGGAGATGCCCAACAAATGGAAGCTGAGCAGCGTCACAATCAGCGTCAAGGGGATGGTGATGATAATCAATAGCGGCAACCGCCAGTCTTTCATAAAAAGGAAAAGCACCAGACAGGCCAACACCGCCCCTACGTACAGGTTCTGTCCCAAATTGTCTATGGAATACGTCAGCAGCCGGGTTTGGTCACGCGTAAGATCGAAACTGATATCCGGATATTCCTTTCTCAGGTCTTCCACCAACCCCTCGATGCTCTTCTGTAAATCTTCCATCTGCGCGTCGTTCTGTTTGATGACGGCCATCGTCACGGCATTCTTCCCGTCGTGGCGCACCAGTCCTACCCGCGATGCCAGCTTTTCTTCCACACGGCACAAATCTTTCAACTGCACCAGGCGGCCTTCGTGGTTGATATACACATTCTCTATGTCCTCCCGGTTCAGCAACTGCGAATCGAAATGGATGTTGTAACGGTACAACCCGTCCACGACGGAAAGCGCCCCGAGCGTGATATTGTTCGACTGGATGGCCTTGGACAAGGTTTCCATATCCAATCCCATCGACAAAAGTTTCGCTTCGTCCGGAATACAAATGATTTCCGCTCCCGTCGTACCGGATATATCCACCATGGCCGTCTGCGGCAACTGTTCGATGCGCTTGCTCACGATGTTCCGTGCAAATTCGCCCAGTTGGGTAAACTTCATACCGGCCTTCGGCAAACTGCCGTCTTTTCCTACCCCCTCGTTTTTCAACGACAAGTCCAGATAAAAGGCCGGGATGTCCATGGCACTGGCCTTGACCACCTTGGGACGTTCCAACTCCTTCGGCATACGGTTCATTGCCCGGTCTATCTTCTCGTTCACCTCGATGAATATCAGGTCGATATTGCTTCCCGGTTCGAACTCCATGAAGATGGAACCCGCGTCCATCCTCGATTCACTGTGGATGTCCTTCAGTCCGGCCACCTGCATCAACTGGCTGCGCAACGGAGCCACCACTTCGGCATCCACCTCGTGCACCGACGCTCCGGGATAAGACACCTGCACCGTAATCTGCGGAATGTCGATGTCCGGCATCAGCGACACCGGTATATATTTGAAAGAGATACACCCGATGGCGATCAATGCGATCAGGCACATCGTCACGGCAATGGGCCGGTGAATCAAATTGCGTACAATCATGGCGGCTTCCCTTCCTTAGTCCATCTTCTTTTCTTTCCTCTCGCGCGGGATGACCTCCGTCCCGTCGGCCAGGTTCAGGTTGCCCGACGTGATTACCACATCGCCGTCCTCTATCTTCGTCTCCTTCCGCGCATTGCCTGTCACGGCATATTGGCTGATATTGGAATACACCACATCCACGTAAGTCCACACGGCGTGTCCTTCCTCCAAGCGGAAGAGCACATGGAAACCGTCACGCATCACCACCGCGTCCTTGGGTACGACAAACATGTCCGGCACTTCCTTCTCGATGACGACCTTCACGTTCATCCCCTCCATCAACACATTGCCCCGGTTCCTGATTCTTGCGCGTATCTTCACCTGCCCCTTCTCGTCGATGGACGGATTCACCTCCGTCACCTTCCCCGTGAACTCCTCGTTTTCGTCCACGAAAGGAGACACGACGACCTTCTGCCCGATGCTCACCGACTGCAATTCGGCCTCCAAGATGCAGAACTCCACGTCGAACCAAGTGTCGTCTATCAACGTGCAGAACTTCTCCTTCGGCTGTTGGTAAAGTTTGCAGTCCATGTCGGCCACGCGCCCTGCGAAAGGAGCATAGAGGTTGCACCGCTCCAGATTGAGCCGGGCCGTCTGCAAGGCATATTCCGCCGACGTATAGCCCGAAGTCACTTTGGCCCTCTTGAGAATCGCTTCCGGCACCCCGGCCATCGTCTCGTCATATCCCTGTCCGATAAGTTTGTCCACCAGTTCCACTTCCGCCTTCTCCATCTCCTGTTCGGCCTTGGCCAGTTCCCGCCGGGCTTCACGGTCGTCCACCGAAGCCAACAACGCGCCCTTCTTCACCAAAGAGCCGTTCTTCACATGGATGGCATGCAACAACCCGGTAGCCGGCATGGCCAGTTCGCTTTTGGCCGCCGCCCTCAACTTGCCGTTGCACTTGATTTGCTTGTTGAACACCACCTTGTGCAACATCATCGTATCCACATAATTCTCGTTCAGTTTCTGCACCGCGCCCTCCATGGCCTGTTCCTTTTCTTCGTCTTGTCCGTCCGTTTCCTTGCAGCCGCACACGGCTCCCCAAACGGCCCACACCACGAGGCTTATTCCCGTAATCCGTTTCATATCTGTCTGTCGTTAATTTACCAAATCATTAAAATTCACCCCGATGTTCTCCTTGCGGATAAAATCGTACAGCGTCAACTTCTGTATGCCGTAATAGTCCGTCCAGAACTGTTGCAGTTGACTGATGTACTGGTGCTGTGCGCTTTCAAACTCCTCTTGCGCCGTGTTCAGCTCCGTCACCGTCACCGACCCGTTCTCGAACCGCTTCTTCATGATGTCGTAACGTTCGGCGGCAATGTCCTGCGCACGGAGTGAAGTCTTGCACTGTTCGGCCTGGTTGTTGAACTGCAGCACCTTCGTCCGCACGTCGTGCGCAAATTCTATGTTAGCCTGCTCTATCTGGGTCTTGGTGATTTCCACGTCCGTCTTGGCCATGCGCACCTTTCCCCGGCCCATGCCCCAGTCGTATATCGGGATGGTCATCGTAAGCCCCACCGTCTCGTAGTCTTTCAGGCGACGGTAAGCGGCAGGCAACTCATTCGCCGACTGGCTCAGGCCGAGCCGCCCGCGGAACTCCACCTGCAACCCCCTGTTGGCCTTCGCCTCGGCCAATGCCCGCTGCGACTCCAACAGGTTCAACTGTTGTTCGATCGAATGCGACGATCCCGTCCATGCCTTGTCGAGCACCTGTTCGGCGTTCATCTCGATGTCCGGCATGTAATAAGGCGGCAGCAGTTCTACGTCTTCGTAATCCACAATGCGCAAATAAGAAAACAGGCTGAACAGTTGGGTTCTCAGCGTGAGGCTCGTGCTGTTCACGCTCATCTTGGCGTTCAGCAACGAAAGTTCCATCTGCAGCACCTCGCTTTTTGTGGTCGTCCCCAAGTCCAGCCTCTTCTTGGCAATCTCGAAAAGATGTTTCCGGTCCTCATAGTCCGCCACGCTCTGGCGGTAATTTTCCTGCGCCGAAAGCACCGTAAAGAACAGGTTCGTCACGTTGATAGTGATGTCCTGCATCGTTTCCAGATAAGCCCTCTGCGCATTCTCGTATTGCAGCGGTGCCGTCTTCTTCCGCCACTTCAGGGCATTGTAAGCCCGGATGGGCTGCGTGTAGTTCAGGATAAGGGGCACCGTGTTATACGTCTGCGAATCGTAGTTGAACTGGTCCAACCGCGACAGTGACGACTGCAATGACAACGTACCGCCCAAAAACGGGATGTTCTGGTCCACGGACAAAGTCAGGTCGTTCGAAAGCGAGTTGTTGTCCACGTAAGAGATACGCCCCGTGTCCGGGTCGCGGGCCTCCACGATGGAACGGTCGAAGTTCATCACCCCGCCCGAAAGGTTCAACGAGGGCAGCAGTTCCGCCCGGTAAGAACGGTAGTTCCAATACTGTCCTAAGAAACTGTAGCGGGCCACCTGCGCCGCATACGAATCCCGTTTGGCTATTTCAATGGCTTCCGTCAACGACAGTTTACGCACCTGTTGCGCCCCTACCGGCACGACAGCCACCCACAAGCACCACAAAGCACCACGCAAATATTTTCCCATTCCGCTTTTCATGGTATACCTATTATCTTTTTGTTAACTTCTTCGCTTCGTTTTTCATCTCCCGCACCGCCGGGGAATCCACCTTCGGCCTGAAAGCAATGATTTTCCGGGCTACCTCCTCAGCCTTTTGCATTTGTCCGTCTGCTTCATAAAGCTTCATCAACCGGTAGAGCGGATACATGCGACCCGGCAACATCACGAAAGCTTTCCGGTAAGCCGATTCGGCCTCTGCCATAGCCCCCAAATCCCGGTAGTTGTTCCCCATCAGCGTGTAAAACACGGGGTCGCAACTTACCCTTGTGCCTTGGCGCAGCACCGCATTACTCTCGTTGTAACACCCGGCCTCCCGCAACGCAGTACCAAAGGTAAACAAAAAATCCGGATAAGCTTTCAAATCCTCATACTTTTTACGGTAATCTTCCAAAAATGCCACATCCTGGATGCCACGCACGCGGCGGAACTCCCCGTAAGCCTCCACGCGCCGGGCCGTATCGACCGACAGGTTCCACACGCACCAACCGCCCACGGCCACCACAGGCCATACGACCGTCCTCTTCCACCACCGCACTTCCGCCGTTCCGGCTTCGAGCGACACCGCCCAGGAGACCCACGCCACGGCCAACGACAGAAACGGCCACAAGGCGAAAGGATAAGAAAACAGGGAAGAGACCAACAAGACCAACCAACCGTAGGCTGAGACCTCACCACGCTTGCACAGCACCGCCAAGCTCCACAATCCCAACACCAAGGCCGGTACGGCCCCCAACACGCCCTGTTCCACGCCTACACCCAACACACCGTTGAAGGCATACTCCGGACTACCGGCCACCACCGATAGCGGTGAACCGGGGTGCGCTGCGAAGAAAGCCTCCTGCGCCGCACCGTAGGCCTGCGCATAGCCGCCAAGCCCGTGCCCGCAAAGCCATTCCCCGGCCCAAGCCTGTCCGGCCACCATCGTCATTAGCAGGCGTCCGTCTGCCGACCCTTGTTTCAGGAAGTAAGCCGCCACGCCTGCACACGCGGCCACGCCCATTCCCCCAAGCACCCATCGCCGATGCTTCTTCCACAGCAGGCAGGCCGCAGCCACCGCCACAGCCACCCAGGCCGCACGGCTCCACGTGGCGACCAATACGGGAAAGCAAAAAACCGCCACTGCCGCCACGCTCCAAGCCCCCACCCGGCTCCACCGGCCTCGCCCGGCAAAGGCCTCTCCATGCCTGTACCACCAGGCTACGGACACGGCCCACACCACGGCCACGAATATGGCATACGGGCCGGGATTGAAAAACGTGCCCGTCACGTCGAACAGATGATGCCGGGATGCCTCCCGCCCCACCAACTGCATGAAGCCCGTCCAAAGCTCATAGCCGCCTGCCGCACACAGTCCGACCCACCAAAGCCGGGTAAAAGCCCTTCCGCAGTAAGGGATAACCAACCGCAAGGCTACGTAAGCCACTCCCAAGGCCATGGCCTTGCCATAGACCTCCGCAGCCGGATAGGGCGACACGAACACATAATTCAGCGAAACGCAGACCCACCAAAACAAGGCCACGCCGTCCGCCCAATGCAGGCGCGGCAACCGCCGTCCCAAGCATACGGCCGTCAAGACCAAGACGGCCAAAGCCGCCACCGCCCGATAGCCCCAAACGTCCGACACGGAAGGCATCGCCTCCGTCCGCCACACGACAGGGGCACACAACGCCGCCACGGCTATAGCCGCCACGCCATACCTTATTATATATGTATATTGTTCCTTATTCATTATTCGTCAGGTTTCATATGAAAAGCTTTGTGTTTCGCTCTAAAAACAAGAAACTACCGTTTCGCCTCCAAACTTTGGTCGACCCAATCAAATAGCATCTCCTTCACCTCAGGATTTGTCAACGGACACCCCACTAGGACCACCCGATTTTCCTCGTTCAATAGGAATATATGATACTCTTTACTATTAGAAATATGAGTATTCATCCTTCTAAAAACATTTGTCGTATCTACAAATATAGGATAGCCAAATGCACTATTCCGATAGGCATACTCAAACATCCTTAACTGTTTCTTAATCGGATTAAAAATAAAAACAGTTTTCAACTTCCCATGATAACGCCTTTCTACTTCATCAATAACATCGTACCAATGGTACATATTTTTAATAAGGCAGGAAGAACAAGAAGTTGAATCCACATAAACAACCAACTTCATTGGACACCTCTCAAAAGAATAAAGCACCTCCTTTTCATTGTCTTCCATTGTATACAAATCCATTTCTGACAAATGCAAATGAGTCTCTTGCTCCTGCATCCTTCTGATTTCCCTCTTGATTCTTTCAGCATCATTACACGATGTTCCTACCACACAGGCTAAAAGAAGAAATATAATGTTTATTCCAAACTTTACCACACTCATTTTATTATATCCTTTCTAAGCCGATAAAACATTAAAATTGGATTTATTCCCTCTTCACCCTCATTTCTAACTAATACAGACTTGGCATCGTCCGACAAATGGGATGTTCCCTCTTTTATTTCTTCTTCCGTATGAGAGCCCTTGAAATAAACATCAGTCAAGCCTACAAACAAATTTTGATGGACATCATAAAACTTCGTAAGATCAAAATTAAAACGGATAACATTATCCATGTCATTTATAACTTCTTTTATAAACAAGGATTCATCCTTTTGAATATCATACAAGAACAAACCTTTAACCTCTCTTGAGGTATAAAAGTTCTGAATCAGATAATCATTGGCATGAATAGGATTCCCGTAAGTATACAATATCCCTTTCTCTTGGGCTTCCTGTTCCCCATTCACGTTCCTACTAGGCTCAAAATAAGGTGTGCCGAAATTCAAATAGTATTTCATAAACAATATGGAATCTCTTAACTGATAAATGCTTCTTTGATATATCGGAGCAAAATAAACAGAATTTGCACTATTCTCAAAATAAGGAGTTCTCGCGACAGGAATAGATTTTTCTATCCCCAAAGACGAAAAATATTTCTTCTTCACAACAAAGCTACTGTCTGTAAGTACTATACTATAATTTTCTTCTTTGTCCGTCATGGTAAAAGGAGCAAGCGCAAACAGATACCATCCATTATGCATCTGTTTAAAGCGGATGGCTCTAAAAGGCAATTGACATAAATCAACGAAATGCCCATCATGGGTGTATCTTAAAATAGCGGATTTTGCCCCATCCAACAAATACAAATAGTCTTTATCCACATCAAAATCATACAGACTTATAACCTCACCTTGTCCCCGGCCTTTTTTATAACCGTTACGAAGGAATTTTCCATTACGGTTAAAACAGCGCAAATGTTCATCCAAATCCAATACATATATCAAACTATCCGTAAGCTTGATATTAACAGGGATTGTCAAATAAGAGCCATCCGTAGCTTCTAACTCCAAATAACTCACATCGCAAATTATTTCACTTAGATTTTTTTGGGCAACCATGTGTTCTTTCATATTGATAGTAATTGTACTATCCGTCTTGGCATCAAGTTCCCACTTCTCTATATCTCCAGCGAACCTATCTTTTTTTGAACAAGAAACAAATGCCATCACTAATAAAACAGATAAAATCGTTTTCATAAAAACAAAAGGGTTACTAAGAGGGTCGATAATATCGCCCCTCTTGGATTACACATTATTTACAAATAAGATTGCACATGACTACTCGTACATTCATTCCGATTTCCACCATCATAACACCAATGGTATATTACGTAAGAATAGTTCTTACAATTCGACAGTGTTATACGAACTCCTTTGTAATACATAGACCCACTATTACATTCAGAAGTCGTTACCGGTATTTTCTCTGCGACTTCATAATTGTTAATGAAATCAAAGATTCCAGGAGGTCTTGGCCCTTCATTTTGTGCCAACACTTCTGCATTTTCCAACAACAAATCACTTTCACTCACTCCATGGTACGCATCATAAGTGCGATACCCGGTGTAGGCTGACAAGCCCAACACCACCGCGCCCACCAAGGGCGCGAAGAACTTTCTTTTTGTCATAATTTTAATTTTAAAATTATCGGTAGGAATATCCTGACCGATTTATATTGTTCCTTATTCATTGTTCGTCAGGTTTAGTCCGCAGCGTTCCCTCCGTTCACGCCCCGTCACGGGATGGTGCGACTCCACTACACGGTCCACCACGCCCACGATGTATTCTTCCGGCACGAAGCCCCAGTAGCGCGAATCCTTCGACCCGTAGGCCATATCGCCGCATACGAAATAATAATCCTTCCGGAAACGGTAGTACGACAAAGGCCGACCGCCCGACAGGCACCGCCCGCGCTCACCGTCCCATGCCAAAGTACGCCCCGTCTCCCACTCTATCGCCCGGCGGTAGATTTCCACCTTGCGCCAGTCGTCCATACGCAGGATGTCACCCCGGCGCGGCACGTACACCGGTGGGATGTCCTTGATGGTATAACCCAACACCGCCGTCTCCACCAGGATGTTGCGCATCGCGTACCAAGGTATCAGGCTGTCCGGCGTTTCCTCCAACCGCCGTTGCGCCTCCGCAAGCCCCAATGCGCCCTCATAATGGCTGTTCACCGGACGGCTGTGCACGAAGGCTATCGTGTCGCCCGGCAAGGCCACCACGCGCTTCACGTACACGTAATTCATCTTGAAGCCGATGCGACCCTTGTCATTCACCGGATAGTTGAACACCACGATGTCGTTGTAGCGCAGGCCGCGCCGCCCCCGTGTGCGGATGCTCTCCATACGCCCGTCCGAGAAGTCCAGCGACGTGTAGAGCCGCGCACCGAAGATCGTCTTGTCCACCCGTACCTTGTCGCCCGGAAGCAGCGTGGGCGACATCGAGTCCGACGGGATGACGAACGTGTCGGCCACCAAGGCACGCCAACCGTAGTGCACGACCACGCCCAACACAATGAGCAACCACACGAGGCACACGCCGCACGCCACCTTATACGCCACGCCCCATGCCGCCTTCATCGTCCGCCCTCCGTTTCTTTACGGCGCACCCAGACCATCACCGCCAGGCCCGCCAACACGCAAACGCCGTAACGCCACGGCAGGCCTGCGTCCTCCTCCATCATCTCTTCCACCGTGACCCTCCGGCCGAACCGCTCCGGACGGAACACCGGCAGGTTGCGCTTGGCACGCACGATGCCCCCGTCCACCACCACGAGACCCGCTTCGGCACGCAGCAGCGACTTCAGCGTCACCTCGTCCGTATAGAAAACGTCCATACCCACCCCGCCATCCAGGCCGGGAAGCGTCCACAGGCAGAGGGAGATGCGCCCGGCCCCGGCTTCGGCAAGAAGGCCGGACAGCTTGCGCAGGTCGTCCGCCGTAAGCGTGCGCCGCGACACCACCGCCACCAAGGGCTTTGACCCGGACACCTCCATCAAAGAATCCGTCACCTCTTCATACCTTCCGTCATACACTCCGAAACCCGGCACGGCAGGCAAAGCCGCCCCACGGCCGAAAGGCAGGAAATCCACCG
Organism: Paraprevotella sp.; assembly: GCF_986071375.1. NCBI lineage: Bacteria > Pseudomonadati > Bacteroidota > Bacteroidia > Bacteroidales > Prevotellaceae > Paraprevotella > Paraprevotella sp. The sequence continues at coordinate 17,817 of NZ_CFQRNQ010000033.1, forward strand.
GGGGAAGCCAGACCGCCGAGTAGAGGGGAACTGCCAAGGAAAAGACCGCACAGCAGGAGACCGTACGCCACCCTTTCAGGCCGCACTGGTGCTCTGCCCACACTACCCACAGATGCCAGACCGACAAAGCCCACAGCACGATGTTTTTCAGCAGCGTAGCCCCGTGCCCCAACGTGAAAGCCTCGCCGAAACAGCCGCAATCCTGCACCGACATCCCCATGGGCGAGAAGGCCAGCCAAGCCGTCAACGCGGTAAAGGCAGACATCGCCGCCACCGCACCCCAAGCCACCGCCTTGCGGAACACGCCAGAGAGCAGGAGCAATCCCATGCACAACTCCCCGGCACAGAGGCACACCGACCATGCCAAGGGATGATCAGCCACGAAGCCGCTCCAACCCCACACGCGGAAATACTCCGACAGTTTCAGCGACGTGCCGTAAGGGTCCACGCCTTTCAGCCAACCGGAGGCCACGAAGCACGCACCTAACAGCAAGGAAGGGATATGACGGATTATACGTTTCATATTATTCTCGTTTACCTAACTTTTCTTCCACGATTTGCCAGAACATTTCCTCTATCTTCTCACTTCTTGATGGATTTCCCACCAACACGACACGGTTGTCTTTGTCCAACAAGAAGGTATGGTATACGGCTTCTCTCGGAATATGGGGATTCTCTCGGATGAAGATTCCTGCCGTATCCACATGCACAGGAAGCAACGGAGCCATCGTTCTCATGGTGAAATAGAACTCTTCCAAATCTTTTTGCAACGGCATGAAAATAAAACAGAGCGACACACTCTTTCCATAGGATTCCAAATCATGAATCAGCCCGTCCCACAAGTACATTGTTTTTAACCCACAAGAAGAACATGCCACCGTATCGGAATAGACCACCAACTTAAAGTCCGTGTCATATCTCTCCTCACTGACTACCGTGTCTTTACCATTCCACATGCAACGCATCTTGTCCAAGGATAGCGAAACCGGACGGGACTGCAACTGCACGATGCCATCCTTAAAGTCTTTCTTCCCCGTACACGATACGAAGTAAAGAGCGGTCAGCAACAATAAAACACCTGTATACCTCATATATTATTTCAATTTATGGAAGAATACCACATGATTACTTTCTTCCGTCAACCCTTTATCATGAAACAAAGAAAGGCCGTACATTTCTTCTATATTCAATATGTCCAATGCCGGACGAATCGAATAAAAAGCTCCATCATAAACACCATAAGGGGCAGATATATAAGGATATTTATCAGAAAAGTTCTCATAAATCTTCATTAATAGATTCTTTCCATCTGATTCGACCTTATACACATAAGTACCGATACCATGTTTTTCCTCGAACAGTGTAAAAGTCAAATATATAGAACCATTATATTCTTCATAACTTCCTAAATACTGTACTACATTTTTATTGGATGTCTTATCATACAAATCTACCAAAGCCGCTCCTTGCTCGATTTGTTCCTTGGTATTGAACTCAAACAGACAATAAGGTTCAAATTCGGTTCTGCTTAACCTATATACGGTATAGTCAAAAGGACGAAGTACATAATACCCACCATTAAAAGTACCACTAAATGGGGTAAAGTTTTTGAAGGTTATCCCCTCATTATTCTCGAATGGGGAAAACATATTCATATCTTCCGACTTGGCATAATTGAACACCACAAAATCATACTGTTTCTCATTAGAATTTTCCGAAGAAAGAAACATCAACTTGTCATCCACTATCTCAAAATGTTGATACCAGTCATCTAAATCTATCTTATCTACAAAAGTAGCTTTCCAATCATAGACCAAAATACGCCTTTGGGCACGTGACAATATATACACCAATGAATCTTTAACACAAAAATCCTCCACAGACAAATATTCTCCGGCACCGCGTCCCAACTTATCTATCTTTGTAATGAACTTGCCATCATGCTGAAACAAAAGAATTCTTCCTTTATCTTGCACGGCTATCACGGAGGAATCAACTTTCATTTTTTCAACATTTCCTAATAAAGCATTTTCGTTTGTCTCCAACATGACATAATCATAACCGGAAAAGAAATGCTCTATACTATCTCTTTGCTGTACATCGACTGAAAAAGTCGGCACAGTACTTGAATGTTCGCTGCAAGCAAACAAAAAGAATAAAACGCAAATGAATCCTATTTTTACAAAACTAAAAAATCTCATAATATATCTTTTTTTAAGGATTGGCATTGAAAAAAGTATCAATGCCAATCCATTTAACATTTGGACGATGATGTAGATTTATATCTTCTCATATATATCAATACATTCTACCATGGTACAGCAGGTATTTCCCCCTTTTGAACAAACGACTTCTCCATCAAATTCCACATAACCATCAGCTCCCGCTTGAAGAATCGTACCACCAAGCAATTTCACTTTTCCTTTTGCTCCGACATTTACACGACATCTACTAGGGCTACGATTACAATCACAACCCATAAACTCAACAATAGCTAATGCCTCGGCATTTTACAACAACAAATCACTTTCACTCACTCCATTGTACGCATCATAAGTGCGATACCCGGCGTAGGCCGACAAGCCCAACACCACTGCGCCCATCAAAGGCGCGAAAAACTTTTTCTTCATTGTTTTTATTTTTTAATTATACCCTTTACAGATTTCGCGGCTTCACTCTCTTTTGTGCCGACCACCTGCGTGGGATTCACCGCAAAGGAAAAACAAAATTTCAGGATGGCAATGTTAACGACCGTACTTTTTCGTTACCGATTTTGTTAACGCCGTTAACGACATATTAACCTCTCATTTTCAGACATTTAGGAAATACAGTAGTACAATTTTTTCCTTGTTAACGCCATGGAAACGCCTTGGTAACGGCTCGGTAACGGTTTGGTAACACTGCGTTAACGGTATGGTAACGGAAAATTCATGCCTACGGCATGGCAAAACGGGCAGGCACAGACTTGAAGCATCCATCCAAACGTACATACACAGCAAGTTTTCAAAAATATGTTTCATCTTTCAGGAGTGTTTACAACCTACTGGAGCACAATAGATTCCGGTGAAGGAGGTACTCACCCATCCTTCAGCCGCCCTTCAGCGGCAATCACCCTCAACCGACATCCTCATCCCCCTTACGGTGAATGCCCGGTGAACCCTATAAACAAAGAAAGTTCACCTTAACATACTGTAAGCCAACAGGTATGAAGGATGCGAACGGATTTTTCCACATATATCCATGTATGGAGGGGAGAGGCATAGAAAAACAAGCAAAGGAAACAAAAACAATTACCGCAAAGCGGAAAATCAATCACAGCACAACGGTTTTCCGATTTGCGGCAAAAATAAGAGGCGGAAAAGGAACACAAAGGGCTTAAAAACCACCCTTCCCTTGCTTAGCTTTTCAAAACCAAGCATAAGTTTCCGGAAGCATCCCTGACTACATCGAACGGAGTATCCTGAAGGGCAATATGTACCTTATATTTTATGTTTCTTACCCGGGAATGACCGCTTTCCGTCCCGTCATAATACCCTTCATAGAACAAACCGTTGAGTTCCTCCGGTGATAAAACATGATTCTCCTTTCGCACCAACACGTCTAAAAACAGAGTCACACGGGGAGACAAACTGATGACAACCTGACGATAGACGAGACATCTTCCGGACTTGTCTATTTGCAAATCCTGCAAAGCGGCATCCAAGTCGGAATGCACAGACGCAGCATCCACCGGCTCCGTTTTTAAAGGACGGACTTTCAAACTCCTCAACGCCCCCACCAAGCCGACGCAGGCAATGACAAACAGGCACGCCAAGGCACCGGCACCCACGGAAAGAAGCGTGGTATGAAGTTCGTCTATGCCATCGTCCACAACCCCTATGTTACATAGTGAACGGTAATCAATATATTCATAGCATATAAAAAGTATGACAAGCAGGAAGAAAATACACGATACGCCCCATGCCAAAGCAGGAAAAAATCGTTTTAAATGACAACCTTTCATGTGTTCCATATAGTATACATTATTAATATCCTTATTACCAATATTTCTGCACGCCGTCCTTGTATTCAAACAACCGCTCGGCTTCACCACGGCTAAGGTCACGCAGCAGCAAAAGGGCATGTTTCGGGATATTCCTGAAGACGAGCGAGTCGGCTTGGGCCGTCTGCGTGCCTGCCGATTTCCATTTCCCGCCATGGCATACGAGCAATTCATACAAGTCACCCTTCCGGACAAAATTGTCCCGGTTGCGGGGCGTGTAGACAATCTTTCCTATCGCCTTCTTTTCCCCTAAGTCCAACCCGGCCCAACCGCCATAATCAAAAGGATGGTCGTAGGACGTGTCCGTATGCCCGTCGAACACGTTGAAATAGGAATGGCTTCCGTGCGCCCCTTCCTGCGGCCCGAGAATGTCGCCCTTCAAAGGCTCCGTATCAGCCCAGGACGAATAAAAACCTACTTCCGACACATTGCCGAAGCCTCCACGGGGGCCGAAATACCGCACATAACGGTAGGCTTTCGTGGAATCAGCACGCACCGCCGTGCACAAGCGGAGGGGCATATCCTGAATCCGGAACAGGGTGTCGGGATGCTCAAAGCCGGAAGACTGGCTGCCCTCGAACACGCCGCCCACCATGCGCCCGAGGAAGAACTCGCCTATCATGCTGAATTTGCTGAAGAGTACCACGTCTTCCGTGTCTTTCCCAGGTGCATAGAATTCCATCTTCGCACTGTCCACATCCACACTGAAAGGATGCGACAAGGTGACCAACTTTTTACTACCGGCATCATACGAAGCCAGACAATATACCGTACCGCCATGGCAGTCGTTGAAAACAGCCGCCTGCCCGTCGTAACGGCACCAGCCCACCGGTTTCCAATCATAGCGGTTCGACATGCAGAGATAAACCAAACTGTCCTCACCCATCTCACGGGTGAAATGTTCCTTGCCTATGGTCAGCGTATGCGACTTGTCGGTGGCATACAAACGGGTCACATCCTCGAAACAGGGAAAACGGAACTCCGGATGTACAAAATACGCGTCCGTCTGCATGGAGTCTTTCATTTGCCGGTTCAGGCTGAAACGATGGCGGAACACCTTGCCATATACATCGCCATACTTTTCGGCTTCCATCAGGCGGTGCCACCAATAGAACATGGAGAAGTACCAGGTTTTACCGTCCTGGTCTTCTATGAAATTCCAATAATGGGGCGCGTTGTTGTTCCCACGCATAGGCAATTCCTCTATGCCGCAGGGAATGCCCAAAGCCCGGCAAATGTACACCATCATGTCGCACAAATCCAAGCAGCTTCCTCCGCGCCAGTCCGCAATCTGCGGCCCTATCCTGATATTAGTCCCCATCTCGCCCGTGAAATAAAAGGGGGCACGCAACAGGCTGTCGAGCACGAGATGGGCCGCATAAGTGGGTTTCACGATGTCCGAATCGTTCTTGTTCTTCTCTATGATAGGCATGAACTGGTAATACAGTTTTTCACGCCATGGCACAAGCTCTTCATTCCCCACCCGGTAAGGCAACACGTATTCGCAAAATTGCCCGAAAGGCACATTCTTCCCCCATGGCTGCTCGCGCCAGACCTTGAATGCCCACTCTATGTTCGTCACCAAATAAGCCGGATCGATATAAATGTCTTTCTGCATGGTTATATTCCTCGCTCCGGAAAACCCACAGGTCTTGGCCGCAGAATCCAAAGCTTGCTGATAGGTGAATTTGCCCGTGCCGAACAACTCGTACGCCTTGTACACCGCCCCCATGTCACCGGAGGCGACACCCTCGTGGCAAGCCAAATTACTTATCAGGAAAAACGCGGCCTGTTGTTTCAGGGAATCCCCTTCATAAAGTTCCAACACATGCCGCAAAGCCGGATTCTTTTCCAAAGCCACCGCACACATGTCTTCTTCCGATGAAACGGATGTGCAGCTTACACTCAATGCGAATAACCCTAAAAGAGAAAGGAACAGTCTTGTTTTCATGATGTTAAAAATAGATTAATGTTTATAATGTTTAACACTTACAAAATTAACAAAACTCCATAACAAATCCAAAGAAAAGCATGAAAAAAAATGCTATTTTCACTACCTTTCATTTTGATTTATTATGATAAATCCGTTCCTTTGTATTGGCATAAACCCTAAAACAAGATTCTTATGGGCA
>NZ_CFQRNQ010000034.1:0-23533 GCF_986071375.1 Paraprevotella sp.
CAGGGGGGTCCCTGAGGACCCGGCCCCCGCCATGCGAAAGGCCGCAGAAGGAAATATCCTTCTGCGGCCTTTCGTATAAAACCTTACTTTCATTCTTCCGTCAGACGAATCGCAAAGCCGCCTCCGCGAGCCATATCCAACGTCAGTTTCGTATTCCGGTCCACATTCATCGTCTCGCAGGCATACGTTGTCGGATGGTCGCCCGACTCCGGTTTATCCTTGAAAACCACGGCGCGGTAGGTCTTCCCGCGTTTCAGGAAACCGAAATCCACCGTCACGCTACGCGGTGTCCAGTTCGTCATGCCGCCCACGTACCAATCCTTACCGGTTTGTTTGGCCATCACGATGTACTCGCCCAAACGGGCATCGAGCGGAAGGGTCTTGTCCCACACCGAAGGAACTTTCGACAGGTAATCCAAGATGTCGGGATATTTGTTATATTCCGAAGGCGCGTCGCACAGGTAACCGATCCAATGGTCGAATATGACATACATGGACAAGACATGCGAACGCGTCCCCATATTCATCGGAGGGATGCTGTCCCGGTCACGCGGTTGGAACTCTTCGGGCGTCACGTTGCGCATGCCGCCCGGCGTGTAATCTTCCGGTCCGACCAATGAACGGATGAAGGGGAAACGTGTATGGTATTCGGGCGTGATGGTCTTTTCCCAGAAATTGCATTCAGCCCCTCTCACGGCCTCATAATTCATCACGTTGGGGTAAGTACGGTTCAATCCCACCGGTACGGGACAACCGTGGAAGATGGCCACCATCCGGTACTGCGCCAACCGTTCGGCAAATTCGCGGCCCCAACGCATGGCAATCTGGTCGTTGCGTTCGAAGAAATCAATCTTGGCACCCGCCACCCCGCACTCGTGCATCTGCTTGATCCAATCATTCGGATTCTCCAACGGGCAACTGGCCCAAGTCCAAACCAATATCTTCACGTTCTTCCCCCGGGCATAGTCGCACAATTCCTTGATGTACTCCATTTTCCATCCGGCATCGAGCGTCATGTACTCTATACCGTTCTCCGAAGCCCAGTCTACATAGTATTTATAAAGTTGCAACGAAAGATGTTTGTTCCCCACCGGGAAGTCCACGCCTTCCACCACGGCTTTGTGCCACCATTCCCAAGCACTCTTTCCGGGTTGTATCCACGAGGTATCCTCAATCTTGCAAGGTTCGGCCAACATGTAGACCAACTCATTGTTCAACAACGTCTTGTCGTCGTCGGACACGATTATGACGCGCCACGGAAACGTACGGTTTCCTCCCGTCCTTGCAATGTAATCCTCACGTGAAATCACCAGATGGTTGGAATACCAACGGTAAGGGTTCGACGGGTCGCCGTCCATCACTTCTTTAGGGTAGGACGCCCACTTTCCGCGCATGGCATTCTGCCCGGCGGCTTCCATATACAAGCCGGGATAATCGTAAGTGTCCGATTCCGTCACCACCACCTTGTAGGGCTTGCCGGGATACTCGAAGAGCACCGGAGAAACGGAAAAACGGCCGGCCGGAATCTCACCCGGCGAACGGTACACCTTGTAAAGCCGCTCGAAATTACGGTAGCCCTGATGAATCTGGTGCACCTTGCCCGACTGTTCACGCTCGGGTGCGGTATTGCTGTCGCACTCCGGGAAATACACCGTAGGGGTAAAAGCGAAATTGAACACGGCATCTTCGCTGTTGATAATGATTTCCTTGTCCCAGTGCGTCACGAAACGGTAAGCCCACCCTTCGTTGTAGGCTCTCACGACCAGGTCGTAGTCCGTGCCGTAAGACAGCACGATTTCATTGTACGCCTCTTCCAGGGTCTTGTTTTTCCCCGCCACGACATCTATCTTGCGGTTCACACGGTCTTTCTTCACAGAGGTCACGGGGTCGCCTCCCACGTTACGCCCGTCGGACAGGTTCATCCCTACCACCGAAGGTTCCACCAACTTCACCTTATCGTACCACACTTCAAATTCCGTACACCCATCCACACGGAGCTTCACCTCCAGTTTCTTGTCGGGCGAAGACAATTTGTACTCTTCCGCTCTCAGGGCAAACGTCCAACAGAAGAATACCGCCAAAGATAACATGATTTTTTGAGCCATATCGCTATATAGATTTAAGAATGATTATTCGTCTGCAAAGTAAGCCTGTTTCACTAAAAGCCGGAATGGAGAGAATCACTTATCACATGGACAATTTTGCGATTCCCTCCATTCCTATATGACTTGCCGTACGGCCGCTCATTCCACACCCCACTGCTTGTTCGGCGTGCTCCCCAACACGAAGTGCAACTCACCGCCACGGACGATATCCTCGTGGTCGATGTAACAACGGTTGTAAGGCTTGCCGTTCAGCGTGGCGGACTGGATGTAACAGGCATCGGGCGCATTCCCCTCCGTAGTGACTACAAACTTACGGCCTTTGGCGTAACGGCGGTCGAGCACGATCTCCACACGGTCGAACACAGGGGCTGTCAATTCATAACGCGGCTCGCCCGGACAAAGCGGATGGAACCCCGCAGAAGCCAGGATATACCAAGCCGACATCTGCCCCACATCCTCATTGCCGCACAGTCCGGCCAGACTGTTCTTGTAAGCGTCCGCACAAATCACACGCGTCCAGTACTGCGTGAGCCACGGCGCCCCCAAGCGGTTGAAGAGGAAAGGCACGTGGTGCACAGGTTCATTGGCATGGTTGTAATAGGGATTCCAATAAAATTCGCGCGGCGTGTTTTCAAAAAAGGATTCCAAATCGGCTAGCACTTTGTCGCGACCGCCCATGATTTCCACCATGCCGGGCACGTCGTGCGGCACGAACCAACCCTGTTGATAGGGATTGCACTCCATGCAACCGTACCACTCCTGCAAGCGTCCCTTTTCCGGCCAGTCCGCCCACGAGCCGTCAGCGTTGCGCACGCGGAACCATCCCTTTTCCTTATCGAAGATTTTACGGTATGCCTGCCCACGCCGGTGATAGATGCCGGCATCCTCCGTCTTGCCCAGAGCCTCGGCCCATTCGCCTACACACCAGTCGAAGTATCCGTATTCCAACGTTTCCGATATGCCGCTGCCGCCGGGCGAGTATCCCAGTTCCGGATGATGGCCGATGCGGTCGGCTGTCTGACGGGCAAAGCGGTAAGCTTTCTCCACGTCGTATCCGCGTATGCCTTTCATATAGGCATCGACGATGACGGCTATGGCCGGATTACCCAACATGCAGCCGCTGTAAGCGTTCAGGAACTCCCAACGTTCGTACACGCCCGTACCGTTTTCCTCGGCCAGAGTGACAAACGAGTTGATCATGTCGTTCACCACCTCCGGATTGATAAGGTTTTGCAGGGGGAACTGGCTGCGGAACACATCCCAACCGCTGAATACCGTACGCTTCTTGAATGCGTCGGTCTTGTACACCTTCCGGTCTCCTCCTACGTATTCACCCGTCACGTCGCGATAGTCACGCGGGTCTATCATCGTGTGGTACAGCGAAGTATAAAAAATCGTGCGCTCATCCTCCGTCCCCCCGAAGATTTTGATTTTCGACAAAGCCTCGTCCCACAGCGCAGCCGCCTTTTCACAATACCGCTCGAAGTCCTCACCCTTCAATTCGGCTTCGAAGTTCGCCTCCGCCCCTTCCAGACTGACAAAGGAAATGGCCGTGCGCATCAGCACCTGTTCGCCTTCACGCGTGGGGAACTCCGTATAAAATCCCAGGTGGTCTCCCTCCATGCGGTCGGGACGTTCCGTCACCTTCGCCCGACGCACCGCCTCGGCAAATTCCGGCGAAGTCACGTTTTCCAACTTGCGCCCCATGCCTTCGGGAAATTCGGCCGACCATACGCCGTAACGTTCCAACGGCTTGCTGAAACGGGTGTAAAAGTAGACCGTATAATCGGCCTTCCCTCCCCCGTTGCCCCAACCGCCTCCGTCGGGCGTGCAACGCATCCATCCGCGAATGGTGTAGTCGTCCACACGCTCCACGTACTGCCGGACAGACGTACCGCCCACACGGCGGGCCAAGTCGATTTGAATGCGCGAACATTCGTTTTCCGGATAAGTGAAACGCATGACCCCGCCGTGAGGCGTGGCCGTCAGCTCCGCCCGGATGTCATAATCGGTCAGGCGGACAGCGTAATATCCTGCACGTGCCGTCTCGCTCTCCTTGTCGTAACGCGAACGGTAGCCCTCTTCCGGACGTTCCGCCTCGCCGCGATACGTATGCAAAGGTCCTGTGGTGGGCATCACCAGATAATTCCCCAAATCGCCATACCATCCGACACCGCTCATCTGGGTCAAGGCAAAGCCTTCGATGGTCGTATGTTCATAACTGTACCCCGAACCGTTGTCGCCTCCGGTAATGGTATTGGGGCTGACCTGCGTCATGCCCCACGGCGTAGCCACACCAGGAAAGGTCTTTCCCAACCCATGTTCGGCCTTGGCCATTTGCGTGTTCGTCGTGGCTCCAATAAACGGATTTACATACTCCGACAAGCGTTTCCCGCCACGAGCCTGCACGCCCAAAGACCACACGACCGCTATGGTCAGCACTCCGGCCTGCTTCAAATTCATCTTTATTTCCATGATATTCCGTATGATATTTAAATAGTATAACTCTGTGTACAAAAGTACGAAAAGAAAAACTTGCCCATGTCCGAAATTCTCGTCAAAAACATGTAATTTTGCTTCATAGTCAATATTTTTTATTGCAGGCCGTAAAACGGGCAGTCCATCAACAACACTCTATCATTCAACTACTTCCGATTCTTTAAAAATCATCAGGAGATTGATTTTTTATTCTGCGCCAAACGATTTTCCACTCTCATGAGATTGATTTTTCGTTCTGCGCCAAACGATTTCACGAACTCCGCTCAACAATCCACCGCCCCCTGTTTGTCAAAATAAGCCACCACACCTCCGGCATTCCGCACCGCCTCCTGTCCACCCCCAAACGCCCCACCGCAAAATCGTCCATATCATAAGTGATTCTATCCATTTCCCAAACCGTAAAAAGCATGTTACTTTGCATCCGGAAATAAACAAACTTAAATCAACTCATTCACATGAAGACGAAAACGAACCTTTACCTGTTTTTGATTGCGCTGATTTCTGCCATGGGCGGATTCCTCTTCGGTTACGACTGGGTCGTCATCGGTGGCGCGAAACCTTTTTATGAACAATATTTCCAGATTGCAAACAGCCCCACGATGCAGGGTTGGGCCATGAGCAGCGCGTTGATAGGCTGCCTCATCGGTGCGTTGAGCGCAGGAAAGTTGAGCGACCGATTAGGACGTAAACCGATTCTGATCGTGGCCGCAGGGCTGTTTATCTGTACAGCCATAGGGACCGGTGCAGCGAATTCCTTCGGATGGTTCAACGTGTTCCGCCTCATCGGCGGATTCGCCATCGGCATCGCCTCGAGCCTTTCTCCTATGTATATAGCGGAAATCGCCCCGGCCCACTTGCGCGGACGTTTCGTGTCCATCAACCAGTTGACGGTGGTACTGGGTATCCTCAGCGCACAAATCGTCAACTGGCAGATTGCCGAACCGGTGGCCGACCATGCCACAGCCGAGATGATCCGCCTATCTTGGAACGGGCAAACGGGATGGCGGTGGATGTTCTGGGCCATGACCGTACCCGCCGCGCTGTTCTTCTTCTTCAGTTTCGTGTTGCCCGAAAGCCCGCGTTGGTTAGCTTCGTCGGGATATAAGGAGAAAGCATTCAGAATCTTCACGAAGATAGGCGGCGCGGCACATGCCCGTGAAGAACTGGCCGCCATCGAAGCCGCCTCGCGCGAAAAGACCGTGGAGGGCGGATTCCGGCAGTTGCTCCATCCCTCGATGCGCAAAATCCTGCTCATCGGAGTGGTAATGGCCGTGTTGCAGCAATGGTGTGGCATCAACGTCATCTTCAACTATGCCCAGGAAATCTTCATGGCTGCCGGTTACGGCGTGTCCGACGTGTTGATGAACATCGTGGTGACGGGAGTAACCAACGTGATTTTCACCATTCTGGCCATGTGCGTGGTAGACCGTTGGGGACGCAAGGCACTGACACTCTTCGGCGCGTTCGGCCTGACGTTGATCTACACTTTCATGGGCGCAGCCTACTGGTTCCACATCAGCGGCGTACTGCTGCTTGTCATCGTGGTGGCCGCCATCGCCTGCTACGCCATGACACTGGCTACGACCATGTGGGTCATCATCTCCGAAATATTCCCCAACCGCATACGGGGTGTGGCCATGTCTGTTTGCACATTTGCCTTGTGGGCAGCCTGCTTCATACTGACTTACACGTTCCCTGTACTGAACACGGGACTGGGCGCAGCCGGGACATTCTGGCTCTATGGCATCATCTGCCTCGCAGGAGGCATCTTCGTATGGCGCCGCCTGCCTGAGACGAAAGGCAAGAGCCTGGAAGAAATCGAACACGAACTTATCCAATAACTTCATACATCATGGAAAAAATCACATCCTATTTGATTCAAAGCACGGTGAACACCTCCGAGGTGCGTGCATGGGAAGAGGACATCCTGCTCCCCACCTACGAAATCGGCAAGGAAGAAAAGAACCCGATTTTCTTGGAAAAACGTGTATACCAAGGCAGCAGCGGTTCGGTATATCCCTATCCGGTAGTAGAAAAAATCTCAGATGAAAAGAAAGACAAGCTTTACCATGCGCTCTTCATCGAGAACGAATATATCAAGGTGATGATACTCCCGGAACTGGGCGGACGTATCCACATGGCCTACGACAAGGTAAAGCAACGCCACTTCGTGTACTACAACCAAGTGGTGAAGCCCGCGCTCGTCGGGTTGACCGGCCCGTGGATTTCGGGCGGTATCGAGTTCAACTGGCCGCAACACCACCGCCCGTCCACGTTCCTGCCCACAGACTTCTCCATCGAGGAGCATGCCGACGGCAGCAAGACAGTATGGTGCAACGAAGTGGAACGCATGTTCCGCACCAAAGGCATGCAGGGCTTTACGCTCTATCCGGGCAAGTCATACATCGAAATCAACGTGAAGATTTACAACCGTACGTCTTTCCCGCAGACGTTCCTGTGGTGGGCCAACCCGGCCGTGGTGGTCAACGACCACTACCACTCGGTGTTCCCGCCCGACGTGAATGCCGTGTTCGACCATGGCAAGCGCGACGTGTCGTCGTTCCCCATCGCCACGGGCACTTACTATAAACAAGACTATTCCGCCGGTGTGGACATCTCGAAATACAAGAATATCCCCGTGCCGACATCTTACATGGCCATCCAGTCGAAATTCGACTTCGTGGGCGGATATGAAGAGGACGTGAAAGGCGGACTGCTCCACGTGGCCGACCATCACGTGTCACCGGGAAAGAAACAATGGACATGGGGCAACGGTGACTTCGGACGCGCTTGGGACCGCAACCTGACGGACGAGGACGGCCCGTACATCGAACTGATGACGGGCATGTACACCGACAACCAGCCGGACTTCACTTGGTTGCAGCCCTACGAGGAAAAGTCGTGGAAACAGTACTTCATGCCCTACGCCGAAGTGGGCTACGTGAAGAACGCCACCAAGGACGCATTGCTGAACATGGAAGTCAAGGAGGGAAAAGGCAAAGTCATCCTGTACACCACCGGAGTGAACAAGGACGTGCATGTGTTCGTCAAGGACAACGTGGGCGGTGCCACCCTTTTCGACAAAGTCATCTCCATCTCTCCGGCAGAACCGTTCCAAGCAGAATTTGCAGCCGAGGGCTTGAAAGACGAAGACATATTGGTTGAAATCCGCAACCACGAGGGCCGCATTTTGGTAAGCTATCAGGCTGACAAACCGGAAATCAAGCCCGTACCGGATCCGGCCAAGGCTGCCAAAGACCCGAAGGACATCGCGTCCATCGAACAGCTCTACCTCACGGGACTCCATTTGGAGCAATACCGCCACGCGACTTACAACCCGATGGACTACTATGAAGAAGCACTGCGCCGCGAACCGGGCGACGTGCGTTGCAACAACGCCATGGGGTTGCTCCTGATGCGCAAGGGACAATTCGCCAAGGCCGAAGGCTATTTCCGTAAAGCCGTCGAAACCCTGACGGAACGCAATCCGAACCCTTACGACGGTGAACCGTATTACAATCTGGGTTGGAGCTGTCTGATGCAGGACAAAACGGACGAGGCGTACGACGCTTTCTTCAAATCGGCTTGGAATGCCGCTTGGCAGGATGCCGCCTATTACAACTTGGCTGCCATCGACTGCCGCAGGGGCAACTTCGAGAAAGCTCTCGACCTGATAGACCGCTCGCTCGTGCGCAACTGGCACCACCACAAGGCACGCCAACTGAAAGCTTCCATCCTGCGCCACTTGGGACGTAAGGAAGAAGCCCTCGACCTGATAGCGGAATCGCTCAAGATAGACCGCTTCAACATGGGATGCCGCTTCGAGCAATATCTTCTCACGGACGACGACAACGTACTGAAGGAAATGCAGCAACTGATGCGCGGCGCAGCCCACGTCTACATCGAATACGCACTCGACTTCGCACAGGCCGGACTTTACGACGAGGCCATCAACCTGTTGGAGGGTTACGCCGCCACACAAAGCTCTGTTTACCCGATGGTACATTACGCGTTGGGTTACTGCCACTCGCGTAAAGGCGACACGGGCAAGGCGTTAGAATGTTACAAGAAAGCCGAACAGGACGACCATTCTTACTGCTTCCCCAACCGCATCGAAGAAGTATTGGTGTTGCAGGACGCGATGAAAGAGAACCACGAAGCCTGCGCCAAAGCGGCCTACGCCCTCGGCAACTTCTGGTATGCCGCACGGCAATACGACAACGCCATCGCATGCTGGGAAGCATCGGCCGCTATCGACCCGGCGTTCCCTACCGTATGGCGCAACCTCTCGCTGGCTTACTACAACAAACGCAACGACCCGCAGAAGGCGGTGGAAACACTGGAGAAGGCTTACCGCCTCGACGAAAGCGATGCCCGCATCCTGATGGAATTGGACCAACTCTACAAACGGCTCGGATGTCCGCAAGCGGAACGTCTCGCATTCCTCGAAGCCCATCCGGCCGAAACGGAAAGCCGCGACGACCTGTCCATCGAGCGCATCACGCTCTACAACCAATTAGGACGCTATGAAGAGGCCAAGGCACTGATTGCCGCTCGCAAATTCCATCCGTGGGAAGGCGGTGAAGGAAAAATCACGGGACAATACACCATCTGCCATGTGGAACTGGCCAAAATCGCCCTGCGCGAACACCGCTACGCCGACGCTTTGGCTTTGTTGCAGGCCACAGACCAATACCCGTATAACTTGGGTGAGGGCAAGCTCATCAATGCCGAAGAGAACGACATCTGGTATTACAAAGGACTGGCTTACCGCGGACTGGGAGACGAAGAAAACGCCAAGCTTTGGTTGCACAAGGCCACCCAAGGCTCTGCCGAACCGCAACAGGCGTTCTTCTACAACGATGCGCAACCGGACAAGATTTTCTATCAGGGACTGGCTTGGCGCGCATTGGGCGAGGAAGGCAAGGCACGCGGACGCTTCAACAAGCTCATCAAGCATGGTGAGAAACACTTGTTCGACCATTGCCGCATAGACTACTTTGCCGTATCGTTGCCCGACCTGGCCATCTGGGAGGACAATCTGGACAAACGCAACGCCATCCACTGCAACTACGTCATGGGATTGGGTTATTTGGGATTGGAAGACCAGATACACGCCATCGAGTACTTGGACAAGGCACGCGCTTTGGACATCAACCACCAAGGCGCACAAATCCATCGTGAATTATGCGAATAAACACACAAGTAATCTGTAATATGCCGACGGGCACCCCGGTCTACGGCTTCCGGTTGACGAACTCAACCGGAGCCGTGGTTGAACTGACCAACTGGGGTGCCCGTTGGCTTTCTGCCATCGTGCCGGACAGGAATGGAGAGATGGCGAATGTACTCGTCAGTCCGGCCGACCCGCTGTCGGACGAGTTCTACATGGGTGCCATCGTGGGCCGCTTTGCCAACCGCATCGGAGGCGCACGCCTCTGCATCGATGGGCAAACCTACGAACTGGAAAAAAACGACGGGCAGAACACAAACCATGGCGGCTTCTCCGGATTCGACCGCATGCTGTGGGACTGGGAAATTTTGGACGACGGTGTACGCTTCAAGCGGCTTTCTCTTGACGGAGAGGGAGGTTACCCTGGCAATGTTCACGTAACAGTGGAATACCGTTGGACCGATGATAACGAACTGTCCATTCGTTACTATGGAACGACAGACAAGGCAACCTTTCTGAATCTGACGAACCATGCCTACTTCAATTTGGGCGGCAAAAAAGAGCGAATCACGGGGCACATATTACACATCCCGTCACATACGATGTTGGACACCACCCCACAGTTCATCCCTACGGGAAAACGGGTAAATGTGGACGGCACGCCTTTCGATTTTACTTCAGCCAAGCCCATCGGACAGGACTTATATGACGACCACGAGCAACTGAAATGGAACAAAGGCTACAACCACTGTTACATACTGAAAACAGAAAAGTCTCCCGACATGGTGGAGGCCGCCCGGTTGTCCAACCCCACCACGGGCCGCAGCCTGACGGTAAAAACCGACCTGCCCTCCGTACTGCTCTACACAGCCGGTTATTACGTCTACCCCGATACCGCCGTCTGCCTCGAAACGCAATACTATCCCGACACGCCATCGCATCCCGATTTCCCCTCCTGCCTGTTGCGCCCCGGGGAGGAATACCGGCAAACTACGGTGTTCCGGTTCGATACGGAATAAGACTTTACATCACCAACACGCCCCAAAATGCGTGTTGGCTTTTTCCAAATACTATAAAATCATCAGATATAAACAACCGACTTTCTGCCTTCATACAATATGCCCCGAACCTCATTCAACCTATATTTTACAGGTGTCAATGATTTGGGTTATCCACCTATTGAATCTCGGACATTTTTCAAGCATACTCATTATCCCCACCTCCAATGCTATTAAGTTTCCCTCCAACACTTTATTGTAATCGGATTTCAAGGCCAACAATCTTTTAGAAGGTGCTCCCTCTGGAGATGAATTTATATCCTCTGGATTTTCATACGAGGAAACAATATTACCTGTTCTTTTAGCACATTCTTCTGGAAAATAGTATGCAAAGCCATTATTATTAGAAAACAAAAGGGCCTCAAATTCATGTAACTGGATATAAGAAAAGAAACGTCTATCTCCGATATTTTCATTCATAGCGCTTTCCAGTGCTTCGACACGCTCTATTTTACTGGCTTTCGCCATACATTCTTCATACCTTGGCATGGTGTTAGGTATCCTGAAAAAATCAATAAATGTAGTCACAACAAAATCCTTTCTTGAAGATTTCAGAAGCAATTTTACGGTATTCCATAAATGTTGGTAATTCACCATTCCACCTCTCCCGTTCCTACTGGTCCGGATTAAAACAGGAGTAATGCTAAATACACCAAATCCCTGTAAATAAGGAGAGATAACAGTATTGACAAACTCCTGCTCAGTTTGTCCTTCCACAACAATATATACACGTCTCATAGCTGTCCTCCTATCATATTCTTCTCCCACAAATCACTAATAGACAAATCGTATTCATCCATCCATGTCGCCAAATCCTCTTCTGACAAATGCCTAAAAACAGATTGGCTTTCAACCCTATCCACAACTATAATATCTTTCACATCAAAACAATTCACTAAATTTGTAGATTGTGTGGATAAAATAATCTGACTCTTATTGGATGCACGTTTAACAAGTTCGGCAAACTTATTTATAGCAGCAGGATGCAAACCAAGCTCGGGCTCATCAATCACAATAATCTCGGGGGTTTTTGATTGCAACAGTAAAGTGGCCAAAGCAATAAAACGTAAAGTTCCATCCGAAAAACTGTATCCGTTAAGATACATATCAGTCTCCTTTTCTTCCCATTCCAGACGTATTCTTTCCTTATCATTCACATCCGGACGTAACTTGAAACACTTAAAATAAGGCGCAATGGAACTTACCACCCCTTCTATCAACCGAAAATTAGTTTCATCATTCTGCATCATAGAATAGAGAAATGCCGCCAAATTAGAACCATTGTCACGAAGGTATTCGTTATCATTGATATTACAATCTCCACGCATAGGAGAACTTGCACTGGTATCATGAAAATGATATACCGTAAAACTACTCAAATATTTCTTTAAATAACCGGCCCTCCATTTGAGATTTTGGATTAAAGAAGATTCTTCAACAGCGGAATCCCATAGCGTCTTATTCCATTCCGTATAATCCTTACCTTCTGTATGGAAATTATTGAAATAATCCCCCGTTTTTTCTATAAATCCCTTATTGGATTGCGCGGGTTTTATTTCAAAAAAGAAAGCATTATTATTGTCGAAATCCAACAATCCATGGACGGAAGGAGATACCTTCCTCCCACGATACAACAAGCTGTCAATACCACCTTTTGACAAAGTATAACTTCCGAACCGTTGCTCATATATGGCTTTCGTCAATTCAAAAAATGAGATAAAATTACTTTTACCCACACCGTTTGACCCAATGAGCACATTCAATCGGTTTAAGGGTAAAGACAAATCCCTTATCGACTTATAATTCTTTATTATAACCTGCTCTATCATATCATACTATTTTTATTATTCCAATCAGTCCCATAAACTCAAAACACATCTCACAAAGCCATGAAACCCCTTCATCCCATTTTGATTTATCATCCATATCAAAAGAGCATACTTTTATCTTTCATTACTTGTACTCCACACAAATATACTATATTCACACAACTCCAACAATCATATTATGGATTAAAGATAAAGTATTAACGATATTTTATGGCACATATCAAGACTTTGCACAGCCATGTTACATTAAACATTATAACAGGGCTATCCGAACAAATGCCCTTTACCTCACGGATACAACAAAAAAGACCTGCTGAAAAACAGCAAGTCTTACATGGAGCGGAAAACGGGACTCAAACCCGCGACCCCCAGCTTGGAAGGCTAGTGCTCTATCGACTGAGCTATTTCCGCGTGATTTCCTTGAAATCGGATGCAAAGATAATGAAAAGAGCCATTATATGCAAGCCTATCGCGAAATTACAGTCATTTTTTACCCAGAATAGTTTCTCCTTTCCACTGGAGCAGCCCCGGACTCATCCATTTCAAGACTTGCCCCGTCACAGTCCGGCCTGCTTCCATTCCATGTATCCACCGTCAAGTTCCACTACCTTATAATGAAGCTCACTCAGAATCCGTGCAGCTTTCTTGCTGCGTTTCCCACTCCGGCAATACAAGGCTATGGTCTTGTTCTTCGGTAAAACGGCCTTGCTCTTCTGTTCGAAATCCGGTTGTAACACGTCTATGTTCATCGCCCCGGCAATATGCCCCTCCGCATATTCTTCGTCCGTACGTACATCTAAACGCACGACCGCCGTATCGGCAATGCATTCTTTGAATTCCGCTACGGAAAGCGAACGGAAATCCCCGTCCGAAACATGGCAACCGAAAAGGCTGCTCAAAAATGCACTCATTCCCATGGCTACCCCCAATATATAGAAACGTCTCATACTTCTCATTCTTTAATCCCCAATCAACAAAAACCGCATCATTCAACCGTCCGGACCCTATTCATATCACGAGGTTTGGGAGAAGGTTCTTCGTCCGGATAACCGAAAGCTATGGCATAAAGTAATTTATGCGTTTCGGGAAAATCCAATTCATCAAGCAATTCACGACCTTCCGGTTCATTCAGGAAACGGCAAATACCACCCAAGCAACATGAACCAATCCCTAACGATTGAGCCGCAATCATCATGTTTCCACCCAACAGCCCGCAATCTACCTGCGACAAATCATAAGTCGTATCGTATGCGATAAATACCAACACAGGTGCACCGTATGCAGCCCGAAGAGTGGTTTCCCCCTGTCCTTTCCCCATAAAATGGCTGTAAGCCGAATCTATCGAAGCCAACAAACGGGGATTGTCCACAACACGTACTTCCCACGATTGAAGTCCCTTCCCGTTGGGAGCATACAGCCCACATTCCACAATCTGCGCCCACTTGTCCTTCTCCACCGGTTGAGGCTTGTATCTCCGGATGCTGCGACGCAGCAGAATCGTATTCACGACTTCATTTTTCACCACCACACTGTCTGCCGCCCCCGTTTCTCCTTCACGGGAAGCAGGCTCCGTATGGCAACTGCAAAGCAGGAAAATGCCTGCTGCTAAAGATAATAGAGATTTCGTATTCATGTCTCGTTCCTCAATTATATAATTATTTAAAACCTTATCCTTTCTTTTTTGATTTATATTCCGACGGCGACATGCCCATGTATTTCGTGAACTGCCGGGAAAAATAAAGCGAATCCTCATAACCGACCAACGGACTGATCTGACTGATTTTCAAATCCGTGAAATCCAGATAATGACAGGCTTCCTGAATACGGAGGTATCCCAAATAACGCAAAGGGGGAGAACCGGTCTTGTCCTCAAAGACATTGGAGAAGTAAGACGGGGAAAGTTTCACTTCGCGGGCAATGTCCGTCAGACGGATTTTCTTATTCAGGTTTTCCTGCATGAAATGAATGGCACGCTGCACCACGTCTCGTTTTTCCTGCACACCCGCAAAACGGCACTCACGGTATTCTCCCAGAAACTTCATGGAACCCAAAAAGTGGAAAAGGCTCGTCGTGGCATACAGCATGTAGTTCTTGTTATACCCAGAACTGACCGAAGCATAAATTTCTTCAAACAGCAGCAGACGTTCTTTGATACGGGAATGTTCTGCCGGTGAAATATCATGCGGCTTACTGAACCCTACGCTGAAAAAGGCGGCTTTTGCGCCATCGAAATGAATCCAGTAAATCGTCCAAGGATTCTCGGCTTTACTGCCATAAGCATGTGCCTTATATTTGGGCAAAATGAAAAACTGGTTAGCCCCAACGTCATAACGCTTACCGTCCAGTTCGAACCATCCCTCCCCCTCTACACAATAAATCAGCACAAACTCATTGGAATCCTCCTCTTTCCGCTCACAATAATGAAAACCTGCATGCGGATAATAACCGATATCCGTGATATAAAGCTCGCGGCCCAAAGGGTCGCGCTTCAACTCTTCTATCAAAAAACCCGGCAAGACGACTATCCGTTCTCCCTTGAATCCTTCCTTTATCCGTGGCATGGCCTTTAATTTTTAAGGTGCAAACAAAGTTAGGAAAAACAAAGATATGAAAAGCCATGCCTTCCTGTTTTTCTTGCAAAAAAAGAGTTGCATTCAGTAAAATATCTCCCGAAGCAACTCTTTTTTCATTCAATCACAATACGTAAAGTCTCACTTGATGCGCTTATAACCATACATAGCCAAATCCCCTAGCTCTTCCTCGATACGGAGCAACTGGTTATATTTGGCCATACGGTCGGAACGGCTCAAAGAACCGGTCTTGATTTGGCCGCTGTTCGTGGCCACGGCAATATCGGCAATCGTAGCATCCTCTGTCTCTCCCGAACGGTGGGAAGTAACCGTTGTATAACCATGGCGATGAGCCATCTCGATGGCATCCAAAGTTTCGCTGAGCGAACCGATTTGGTTCACCTTGATCAAAATGGAATTGGCACATCCCATGGCAATCCCCTTGGACAAGAAGTCCACGTTGGTCACAAACAAGTCATCGCCCACCAACTGGCAACGTCCGCCGATACGTTCCGTCAACTTCTTCCAACCGTCCCAGTCATTCTCGCTCATACCGTCTTCAATGGAATCAATCGGATACTTCGTGATTAATTCTTCCAGGTAGGCAATCTGCTCGTCTGAAGTACGCTTCTTACCTTTCCCACCTTCAAAAATGGTATAATCGTACACTCCATCTTTATAGAATTCGGAGGAAGCGCAGTCCATACCAATCATCACATCCTTACCCGGCACGTAACCGGCAGCCTTAATGGCAGCGATTATGGATTCGAGAGCATCCTCAGTGCCGTCCAATGAAGGAGCAAAACCGCCTTCATCTCCTACAGCCGTGCTCAAGCCACGGCCGTGAAGCACTTTCTTCAAGGCATGGAACACTTCGGCCCCCATCCGCAGCCCCTCACGGAAAGAAGGAGCACCCACCGGACGAATCATGAATTCCTGAAAAGCTATCGGCGCATCGCTATGCGAACCTCCGTTGATGATATTCATCATCGGCACAGGCATCACGTATGTGTTCACGCCGCCAATATAACGATATAAAGGAATGTCCAAATATTCCGCAGCAGCCTTAGCCACAGCCAACGATACCCCGAGAATGGCATTGGCACCTAAATTAGACTTTGTCTTCGTGCCGTCGAGTGCCAACATCTTGTGGTCGATGGCACGCTGTTCCAAAGCACTATAGCCCACCAAGGCCGGAGCAATTACCTTATTCACATTTTCCACAGCCTTCAACACGCCTTTACCTCCGTAACGTTTTTCATCTCCGTCACGTAGTTCCAAGGCTTCGTGTTCGCCCGTAGAAGCTCCCGAAGGCACCGATGAGCGGCCCACCACGCCGCATTCCAATTCCACCTCTACTTCTACCGTCGGATTACCACGGGAGTCCAATATCTCACGCCCTTTGATTGATTTGATTTTCATATTCACTTTTGTTTTTAAATTAAACATCTTTTTCTATGGCAAAGTTCATCACTTTACACCATTCTTACAATACCTGAAAAAAGGGATTCTAACAAGACGCAAGATACTGACTTTTAAGTACGCCTGCAAACAGGAGAAGTTAAATATGCAGTTTTATACCGACAGCCAGACTTAAAATTTCTTTAAACTTGATGCTACGGTCACCAAAGAAAGTACAGAAATCGGTATCACACGCCCCTAATTCATAATACAAGGATATATCTTGTACCCTCCAATTGGAAACATCCGGTATGTCATACACGATACGTTGGCCCAAGGACAGATTGGCACGGATACGAGTTGAGAAACCGTAATATCCTTTAGGATAACGGTCCGGCTCGTGCGTCCAGAACTTATCGCTTAACACGGAGGACAAGAACAAACTGCATGACAAGGGCTGAATCACCCACGCACTTCCTTTCACACGTAACCGCCAGGGCAGATACGATTGTTTCAGAGTGAAAACGGCCTTATGATGTTCACTTTCAAATTTAGGCAGAAAGCCCAACATGACATCTGTCTCCCATTGCTGCTTCTTCCCGTATGTCCAACCCGTACCGATTGAGGCTGCACCGATGCTTCCCGCAAACTGTATCTTGTAATGGTCGGGAATCAAACGTTTCCACCCCTCCATACGGCGTGCCATCATTTTCTCATAGCGTGTCGGGACAGAGTCTGCCCTCTCCGTCGCGCCCTGCCCCATTACAAAAGAAGGCATGCCCACTGAAAACCATATACTAAAAATCGCAACGTTCAATTTCATATCCTTCTTCTTTTATGGTAATGACGTAATACCCTCGCTTCCCGACTGTCGTACATCCGTAATATACGACTCCGTCATCAAAAAACTCCTCTTCTGCCCAACGGTGGATGTGGCCGAACAGACAAAACTGCACATGGGGGAAACTGGCAATGTAATGCTCAAAGGCGCGCCCCACATTGTTGTTGAACTCCCCGTCGCCGGGCGGCACGTGCATGGCCACAATGGTTTTCTCTACGCCCACCGGCATATTCCTCAATTCGTCCTCCATAAAATTGAAATCGGGAACCGGATGGCTGTAATCATATTCGAGCGCGTTGGTATTCAAACAAACAAAACGCACATTGCCAACCGTAAAAGCAAAATTGTCACTCCCGAAAACTTTCTGGTACACATCAAACCCCGTCCCCAGGCAATCATGATTCCCCAACAGGCAAACATACGGCACCCGTAACTTGTTCAAGAAATCACGTGCCCATAAGAACTCTTTCGTCTCCCCGAAGTCTGCCATGTCGCCGCCATGCAACACAAAATCAATGTCGCCACGGTTATTGATGATATTCACGACTTCTTTCGTTTCGTCATACCGGCGTTGGGTATCGCTGATCATGGCAAAACGGAACTCACGCCTTCCCCGCATCTTGTCTTCAATCAAACGGATGTTCTTCTCCGTCAGCCCGGTCTCTCCTTCTATACGCGTATCGTAGGGATGATATTCGATGATTTCGCAAGAAGACAATATTCCCACCCCGCAAAGTACACCCACGACGGAATTGTATATTCTGCTCATAAAAAACACTTTTGAATATCAAAGATAGAAAAAGAAGCAATACGAAACACACAAAAAGTCCATTTCGGATGGATTAGAAGAATAATTCCTCCTTTTAGGACAACACCCCAAGCCTGCCCCACAAGAAAAAAAGCACGACAAGGAGCAAGCATACAGAAGCCCTGAAATCATTTGGCGCAGAATAAAAAATCAATCACAGCCAAACGATTTTTCATTTGGCTGTGATTGATTTCCGTTTTGGCGCAGAATGATCCCCCGCCATTACCTATATGATTTACAACATCTTACGGAAGCCCTCAAGAAGTAAAGGTTTCATACAATATGGCATACCGGCATCAGTCAGGGAAGATGCCTTTATAGCGTGCCTTAATGGCTTCTACCCTCTCCCGAGCAAGAGGAGGCACGTCGGCCAACGGGTAGTCCAACCCGAGTTCCTCGTATTTGAACACCCCCATCGTATGATAAGGCAACCATTCTATTTTGCGCACAACCTTGTAATGTCGTACAAACTCTACCAGTTCATCCAACAGCGTGTCATCGTCCGTCAGGCCGGGTACGACCACATGGCGAATCCAAACCTCCGTACCTCTCTTTTCCAATTCATCAAGCAAAGCCCGGGCATTCCGTCCGTCACTTCCGCTGACTTTCCTGCAAAGTTCGGGGCGAAGCGCCTTAATGTCGAGAAGCACCAGGTTCGTATAATCCAACACTGCACATACGCGTTCATTGAACACGGCCCCTGAAGTATCTAATGCCGTATGAAGGCCTTCCTCGCGGCAAAGACGAAAAAACTCGCGGCAGAAATCAGCCTGCAACAAGGGTTCGCCCCCAGTCAACGTCACCCCTCCACGGGCTATGAAACTGCGTACCTTGAGCACTTCGGCAAGCAATTCCTCCGGAGCCATTTGATAACGGGCCGGACGACCGGCATCCCAAGTGTCCGGATTATGGCAATACAGGCAACGAAGCGGACAACCTTGCAGGAAGGTCACAAAACGAATTCCGGGACCGTCGACGGTCCCGAAACTCTCCAATGAATGTATTTTACCCACCAATGGTTTTTCCATTTCCTTTTATATTATAAAGAGTGGTTGATGGTACGCGAAATGACATCCAACTGTTGTTCACGCGTCAGCTTCACAAAGTTCACGGCATAGCCGGACACGCGGATGGTCAACTGCGGATACTTCTCGGGATGTTCCATGGCATCCATCAACAATTCCTTGTCGAACACATTGACATTGAGATGTTGGCCGCCGTCCGGAGTGAAATAACCATCCAACAGGCCGACCAGATTATTTACCTGAATGTCGCGCTCCTTGCCCAACGTAGCCGGAGATATGGCAAAAGTGTAAGAGATACCGTCGTGTGCATGATGGAACGGAAGCTTGGCCACCGAAGCCAACGCCGCAACGGCTCCTTTCACGTCACGCCCGTTCATCGGGTTGGCCCCCGGTGCAAACGGAGTACCGCCCTGGCGGCCGTCGGGAGTCGTACCGGTTTTCTTTCCATACACCACATTGCTGGTAATCGTCAGGATGGACTGCGTGGCAACCGCATTGCGGTAAGTCTCGTGCTGACGGAGGTAATCCATGAATTTCTCCGTGATTTCCACTGCGATGGCATCCGTGCGGTCGTCATTGTTGCCATAAGGCACATACTCGCCTTCACGCTCGAAGTCCACAGCCAAGCCGCGCTCGTCGCGAACCACCTTCACCTTGCAGTCGCGGATGGCAGCCAAAGAGTCGGCCACGATGGACAAACCGGCAATACCGGTAGCACGGATACGCTGTACGTCGCCATCGTGCAGAGCCATTTCGTATGCCTCATAGTCATACTTGTCGTGCATATAGTGGATAATCTTCAAGGCATTCACGTACACCTTGGCCAACCAACGCATCATCTGCTCGTATTTCTCCATCACCTCGTCATAGTCGAGATATTCGCTCGTAATCGGTTCGAATTTGGGAGCCACCTGCACACCGCTACGCTCGTCGCGCCCGCCGTTGATGGCATACAGCAAGCACTTGGCCAGATTGGCACGGGCTCCGAAGAACTGCATCTGCTTGCCGATTTTCATCGGAGACACACAGCATGCGATGCCATAGTCGTCACCGTAATCCACCCGCATCAGGTCGTCGTTCTCATACTGGATGGCCGACGTGTCGATAGAAACTCTGGCACAGAACTTCTTCCAGTTCTCCGGCAATTTGTCCGCCCACAGCACCGTAAGGTTCGGTTCCGGAGCCGGCCCGAGGTTGTAAAGCGTATGCAGGTAACGGAAACAAGTCTTCGTCACCAACGTGCGGCCGTCAATGCCCATGCCGCCCAACGATTCCGTCACCCATACCGGGTCACCGGAAAACAAGTCGTTATATTCGGGCGTACGCAAGAACCGTACGATACGCAACTTTATAATCATCTGGTCTACCAACTCCTGTGCTTCTTCTTCCGTCAGTTTCCCCTCGCGGATATCTTTCTCGATATAGATGTCGAGGAACGTAGAAGTACGCCCTATGGACATGGCCGCACCGTCCTGGTCCTTCACAGCGGCCAGATAAGCCAGATATACAAACTGCACGGCTTCGCGGGCATCCTTGGCCGGACGGGTCACATCGAATCCGTATGCGGCACACATCTTCTCAAAATCCTGTAAAGCATGAATCTGTTCCGTGACCTCTTCACGGTTACGGATGATTTCATCATTCAGTTCCTGGATGTCGAGGCGTTTTTGGAATTTTTTCTTGTCCTCAATCAAACGTGCCGTACCATACAAGGCCACACGACGGTAGTCACCGATAATCCGTCCACGGCCGTATGCATCCGGCAAACCTGTAATAATGGCCGAACGGCGACATGCCAACATTTCATCGGTATAAGCTGAAAACACTCCTTCGTTGTGCGTCTTACGGTATTTCGTGAAAATCTCTTTCGTCATCGGGTCGAGATGGTAGCCGTAAGCTTCCAGGCTGTTTTCCACCATGCGGATACCGCCTTTCGGAAAAATACCACGCTTGAGCGGGGCATCCGTCTGCAGTCCCACAACCACTTCATTATCCTTATCTATATAACCCGGCCCGTAAGTCGTGATGCTTTGGGGGAGTTTTGTTTCGGTGTCATACACACCCTTCTCACGCTCCACCTTGAACATCTCGGTCAATTTGTTCCACACTTTGCGGGTCTTCTCCGACGACGGCTTCAGGAAAGAATCATCCCCCGTGTAAGGAGTATAATTGTTCTGAATGAAATCACGCACGTTGATTTCCTTCTTCCACAATTCGCCTTTGAAGCCGGCCCAGCTTTCGTTGTTACGTTCCATAATTTATCCGTTTTAGTTATTTATGTGCTAACCGGCTGCAAAGATACGGAGAAATAACGGATTCCCCTATACCGACTTGTAGGTATTTCAAATTTAAAACTATCCTTATACTACTTTTGTATTCATTCCAATCAAAAACCGGACCAATTATGGAACCTGATATACATCCGGTCTGGGTTCCGTGTTACTGTTCCCGGATAAGGAGGCTTAAAATCACAATAACGGTTCCCCGAGTCCAATATCAGGCGATACACATTTTGCCCGGGCAACTTTACCAGAATCATTCCTTTGCTGAATCCAAGAAATTCATATATGAACTGTTCTTTTTTATCATTCACAATCAGATGCTTGCCAATAATAAAGACCTTTCCGGTGGCACTGACCCGCACATCTTCCTTCCGGAACGAGAAGTCTAGCCCGCGTTCCCTGAAGCGGAACATGTACGCGGCATCTTGCTTGACCAGTTCAAACCGCCCGAGACGTCCGAGTTCCGGCATCCTTTCGTAGTGCCTCCGGGTCTTGCCGTCCCAATAAACCTGCTTTCCCGTAAAGTCACACCCCTTAAAAAAGTCCCCTTTGCATTCCACCTTTCCATAAAGTTCCGGCCTCAAATCACGCCCCTTCCCGTCCACCACCGTCACCTTCCCCCGGAAGACGGCATCGTATGGGTAAAAACACAGGGCAAAATAAGGTTCAGGTATCCGTTCTACCCGCACGAACTGAGGGGCACACACCTCTTTTCCATCCAACGCTATGCCGTATTTTCCGCCCTGCATAAAAACTTCCATTCCCTCGCGCTTCTCCTCTTTCCGTTTGATACGGACCATCTCCAGATTCACCAACTGTTTTTCCATGGCCTCTTCTCCTATATATATAGGAAAAGTATTGCCCGTTGTGGGTCGGCCAACCTCCCTTCCATCAAACATCCGCTGCCAGTCCCATCTTTGTATAGGCATACCGAAAGCCAAATACAGTCCCACCTGGTCCAATACCATCACGTGGCTTTTCTTGCAGGATACACGCATCCCCAGCCCCACCTGCTGCAAATATTTGGCCAATGAAAGCGTGGGTCGGGCAAGTTGGATGACCTCTACCTCCGGCACGTCCCATCCTTCCGAGAATATGTCGACGTTGACCATCAACGTGAAACGGCCGTTCCGATAGTCTTCCACCAAACTCCGGCGTTCCTCCGGCGGAGTCTTCGCGTCAATCATGCAACAACTTACCCCGCCATCCCGATAATACTCCAAGATATGACGCGCATGTTCCCGGTTTATGGCATACACTATGCCTTTCTTTCCTGAAGCAAACGTCCGGTAAGTGTCATACAGATGACGGATGCTTTCAGGACAATCCATCACCGTAGCCATCTCTTTCAACTGGTAATCGCCATCCGCACCACGCTTGGACAACAGCCCCACCCGGCGTACCGCCTTACTGTTCGGGTCGGCACTTATATATTCAAAATCAGCCAACCACCCCTCGTCGATAAAGCGTTCCATACTCCACGTTTGGAGCAATACCTCGAACAAGTCCGTGAAAGGTTCGCCGCTCAACCGGCAAGGCGTAGCCGTCAGTCCCAAGAAAAGAGCCTCCGGCCACTTTTCCCACAATATGCGGTAAGTCTTCGCCAAGGCATGATGAGCCTCGTCCACAACCACAACAGAAGGGCAAAAAGAAAGACTATCTATACATCGGCTCAACGTCTGTATGCTCGCCACCCGGACGTTCTCCGCCAACAACGCCTTCCGGCCACCGGCAATCACCCCGTGGCGTACTCCGAAACGAGACAAGGTTTCCGAAATCTGCTCTACCAATTCTATACGGTGCGTCACGACCAACACCCCGTCCGCAGCATTCTCGCGGACCACGGCGGCCATCAAGTACGTCTTCCCCGTCCCTGTAGGCATCTGTACCATCACGCTCCTGATCCCGCCCCACCATTTTTCATACAGGCGGTGCTTCATTT
>NZ_CFQRNQ010000035.1:0-8349 GCF_986071375.1 Paraprevotella sp.
AAAATAAGTTCAAACGTCTGAAAGAGACGTTGACAGAAGAATAGAATGATATGCGGTCTGGATATAAATTTCTCGTGAAGATGCTGTTCGGGTTGTATCTGGTCGGAGGATTTGCAACCTGCCAAAAAGTGGATTTACCTTCGGAAGAAGGGGAAGACACGGAACAGCCCGGGCAAACGGGCGATAAGCCGGAAGGCGGAGGCCATGGGGCGGGAGGGACTGGCGGAACGGAAGAAGAGGTGCCTTTGCCGCCTGAATATGAGGGTGCTTGGACTGTAACCGGGATATTGTCGGAGTATGAAGGGGTAGACTTGGATGAGGATTATGAGGAAATGGTCGTGGGGTATATAGTGGGGGCGTGTGACAGGACGATGAAAAATGCCCTGTTCACGGCTGATGAGATACGGGCTGCTGGCGTAAGCACGAACCTTCTGATAGCGGATTCAAAAGATGAAAGGGATGCTTCGCGTTGCATGCCAGTAGAGCTTAAAAAGGGTACGGATGTGAGGGATGAAGCCAATCTTGTGGATCATCCGGAGGTACTGGGATGCCGGATTGGCTTGTTGGGATTGGTGAAGACTTATTTTAACGTGGTCGGATTGAAAAACGTGGCGTATCATGAGTGGCTGACGAATGGCGGGGATGTGGAAGAGCCGGAGCCGGAAGAACCTGAAGAGCCCGAAGAACCCGAAGAACCCGAAGATCCGGAAAATCCAGGGAAGCCGGAGGAACCGGAAGATCCTGAACCGGGACCTGTTCAAAAAGATACGATAATAATAGACTTGAAGCCGGGACATATTGAAGGTGGCCGGTCGATTAGAACTAAATGAAAATACCATGGATGCCAGATGTTTTTTATATAGTTGTATTCTCCTGTTGGGTTTATGGGGGGAAGTAGTTTCAGCACAAACTTTCAGGCGTGTAAGGAATGTCCGTGAACTGGAGGATGGTATGCATTGTGTATTGGCCGGGTATTGTGCGGCACATCCAGACTCGTTGTACGTGATGGCATCGCAGGATAAAACCGGTACGGGGAAGAAAAACCGCGCTGCCCGCAAGCTTCCCTTGGATAAAAACGGGAGAATACATATACATGACGGCGGAACGGCTATTTTTGAATTGCAGGTGGAAGGGAAGGCTTATGCGTTTCGTGACATGGCTTTGGATGCGTGGTTGGCGTATTCTAACGGGCGTGTACAAGAGTATACTTCTTTATTGACTTTGACAGACGAGGAATTGGCCAGTTCTGTAAATCCTAAAAACAAGTATAGTAATAAGTTTGAAATCATATCGTTAGCCTCAGCTCGCTTGTCAAAGACATCTTTGTATACGAAAGAGGATGTTTTTACGTCTGTTTCTTCTAAAAAACAATTTGGTCTGATGCCGGTCGGGGGTATTTCTTTTAAGTTATGCGAACAGGATGTAGGCGATTCCTTATTTATATATAAGGAAGTGCAACCGCCTGTATTGGCAGGAAGAGAAGACGGCGACTGGACCTTCAAAGGGGACTGGTTGGCAGACTCTTTGTTTGCACTGGATTATGCTCAAGCCCGGCGGATTGATTTTACCGCAATATCCCTGCCACAAGGAAAAGGTATGGCGGGTGGCGGGAAGATGCCCAAAGGATATGTCTGGACATACGTGCGTAAGGGAGAGTCCGGGCGTTTGCCGGAAGGATGGCCCAATGTGGTTGAAATAGACCGGAAGGATGAGGATGTACAAGGAAGGGCCGTGACTCGGATGGTGGGTTGTGACAGCTGTACTTTAGGGCCTAAGTACTCGTTTACGGTACCGTCGGGAACTGGAATTGTGTGGTACCGGAAAATTGAGGATGACGAAGGATGGTTGACTGTAGGTTTGCCGTATGCCGTGGAGAAAGTTACTTGGGAAAGTCCAGATGGAGAAACCGTAGCATCGGAACGTCTTTGTTTTGAAAAAATAACCGGCGAGGGTGTGGTATTCCACCGAATGGAAACCGATGAGGCTTGGAAAGCCGGAAGGCCGTATCTTTGGAGACCTTCGGAACCTCGTGAATCCGTAGTCTGCTTTTATGGAGACGGGACGGTCGTGCAGGCCCAGGAAAATAGCTTAAAGGAAACAGATGGATTTTATACAATATTCAGCCGGTATGATATTGAAAATGAGAAGGAAAGTGTTTTTCTTCTGGATGATAGCGGCACACGGTTTGTGTGTGCTGCGGCGGGAAGTTGGATGGCACCCGGTAGGGGGTATTTGGTGTACACTGGAACTGGTTCTCATACCTTGCGTTTGATTGAAAAAGACTCACCGGACGAGGTGGACTGGATAAAGTTTAGGACGGACGGGCATCCTTTGCCTGTTTATGGGCCGGATGGTGTAAAGAGAGGAGAAATATTGCCCGGTGAAGGTATTCCGGAAGAATGGCCTAAAGGGTTGTATATCATTCCATACGGAAAGATGATGAAAAAGTAGAAAAAGGAAAATCCACTTATTATTTGCTGAACAACTCAAAGGTGAACTTATACCCAAAGCCGATTTGCTTGAAGTTTTCCAAAGAAAGGAACAGTCCCATGTCGAACACGAAGGTCCCTATGCCGTAACCCAATTCGAAATAAGGTCCTAAATGGTCCATGGTGAGCATATTGAGGTATAGGCGTTCGTTCTGTATATGGTTGGTGTATTTGATAAGGTGGCGTAGCACAAGAAACGGGGCTTCGTAAGAGATATGTCCTCTGACGTAGTAAGGAGATGCGTTATACCATCGGCCATTTAAAGCCTGAAACACTCCTCCGATTTCGTCGTTCCATCCTTCGGGGAGGTTGCTTTTGCGGAAGTTGACGAAGTCTACGAAATAAGTTTCTTCCTGATTGGTGAACAGTCCCATTCCGATGCGGTAATACAGGTCGGAGAGTAGACCCGTACGGATGTGGTGCTGCATGTCGAACTCAATACGTTCATAAACGCCTGTACTTTTGAATATGTTCCTGAGACCGCGCTCGTAGTCCACGATGAAAGTCGGGAAACGGGACTTCAGGTTGATTTTCTGTCGGCCGTTCATGTAATAGTATTGGCCGGGAGTCCATTCCACCCGGATGCGCGGAGCGAAACTGTTATACTGCGGGCGTATGTTGGCCTTCAATCCTTCGGTTACGTTTTCCGGAAGTTCCACTTGCCGGAAACTTTCTTCAGGATGTTCGGCCGGTGTACGGCGGTGGAACATGAATCCCAGTCCTACGGACAGGCCGTTGGTGATTTCGAGGTGGTTGCTGATTTCGAAATTCAAGTCTTTGAAAAGGTCCAGGTTCAGTTTGTCGAAGTCGATGATGCTGTCTGATGGAATCTTTTTGAGTTCATCAATAATGCGGCTGTTCCCAATGCGGTTGCCGTTCCCGACGTTGACTCTTACCGTTCCCATGTGTTCCGGCCAATATTGGTATTCGGCCCCTGCATTCCAATAGAATTCGTTATGGGTGAAGTTATATCCCAAGCGTGTCCCGACGTGAAGGGACTGGCTGTTTCGGAATGTGGTGTTGAAATTCAAATCTTGCCGGTAGGCGATGCCGGTCGTTTTGCTGTAACTGAACATCAGCGGATTGATGAAGGGAGAGTTTTGCAACGTGGCATTGTTGCTTAGTTTCCAGTCGCTATCGGTCAGAAAAAAGTCGCCCACCGAGCCCCAGATGTTTTTCTTGAAAGGCTTGGTCGTTTCCTTTTGTATATAATTCATGGAATCCGTCCGTGCCTTATACCTTTTATATATATACAGTTCGGAGTTGTCCAAAGGAGTAGGCCGCAGGGAGTCGAAACGGGCAAAGTCCTTTGTATAGGCCTGCCGGTCGCATTGCAGGGAAAAAGATGCGGTAAGGTTGTAGTTCGGTTTGGAAATGCTGTCTTCCGGTGTATTACGACGGTGATGTATTTCCTTATAAGTCAGGCTAGATTCGTAATATCCTTCCATGATATTGAAAGCAAAGGCAAACGATGCGTTGATGTCGTTTTTCACCGGCAGGTATTCCGTGTCGGTGCCGATGTCTCCCATGATGATGCGGCAATCGAAAAGCAACAAATCGGCTTGCCCTTTGAATGAAATCTCGCGCACGCTCCATGCCCCTTCCGTAATCGTCATTTTTCCGTCCAATAACTGGAAGCTTTTGTTGCGAGGGATAAATCGGATGTGGTATTCGATACGTTGTTGCCGGTCGCACGACACGGAGTCGATAGTATAGCGGTAGTATTTGTTGCTGTTGGGAGCCAAAGGGGAGAGCAGGCGTTGCCCCATCAGGTAAGGGGCATAGATGTTGACATTGAAATAATCCGTAATGCCCGGTATTTCACGGGCTTCGCCCAACGTTCCGGTATAAG
The DNA here is from genome assembly GCF_986071375.1 of Paraprevotella sp. Taxonomy (NCBI): domain Bacteria; kingdom Pseudomonadati; phylum Bacteroidota; class Bacteroidia; order Bacteroidales; family Prevotellaceae; genus Paraprevotella; species Paraprevotella sp. The sequence goes on from NZ_CFQRNQ010000035.1 coordinate 4,342, forward strand.
CCTTGATTTTCTGGTCGTATATGTTGGGAGCGGTGTAGTGTAGGTCGCTGTATGTCTCTACGATAAAGCGGTTGGCGTCTTTTGGGGTTCTGAACAATCCCGGAATGAAACGGAATTCCCGGTTTTTCTTGATGATATCCAGTTGGGCTTTGATGTATAGCTCTGCGCGGTATTCGTGGATGAAGTCCATATATTGTGAAGCGGCATGGTGCATCCGGCTGATGATAGAGTCGGCGGCTTCCAAGCGCGCTTGCATCACCAGTGGAAAGGACAACATGCATCCCCACAATATATATCGTATGAAACTCACGTTTATCGGTTTTAAATGAATCGCCCCGGCTCGGTATGGCCCGAGCAAGCTCGGCTCTGCTCTTGCTTAATCGCGATTTTCAGAGTGACGCAGGCAAAGATAATAATAAAAATGGATATAGTGTATCGTTGTTTTTTCTTAATTTTGTGCCCAAATTCACATACACGATATTTATGGGAGGTTTTTTCGGCGTCATCTCAAAGACGCAGTGCGTGGCCGATTTGTTTTACGGCACAGATTATAATTCTCATTTAGGTACACGGCGTGGCGGGTTGGCCACTTATAGTAAAGAGCATGGTTTTATCCGCTCGATACATAATTTGGAGAGTACTTATTTCCGGACGAAGTTTGAGGACGAGTTGGGGCAGTTTAAAGGGAATGCCGGTGTCGGTATCATCAGTGATACGGATGCACAGCCTTTGTTGATGAATTCGCATTTGGGACGTTTTGCGATCGTGACGGTAGCGAAAATCAATAATGCGGAAGACTTGGCCGCAAAGCTTCTGGAGCAGGGCATGCATTTCTCAGAGTTCAGCTCAGGTAAGATAAACCCTACCGAACTGATAGCTTTGCTTATTAACCAAGGACAGACTTTTGTGGAAGGTATCGAACACATGTATAAGGAAATCAAAGGGTCTTGTTCCTTGTTGTTGCTGACGGAAGATGGCATTATAGCTGCAAGAGACAGTTGGGGACGTACACCAGTCGTAGTAGGTAAGAAAGAAGGAGCGTATGCCGTAACCGGGGAATCTACGGCATTTCCCAATCTGGATTACGAGACCGTGTATTACCTCGGTCCCGGTGAGATTGTCCGGTTGCAGGCCGAGGGGATGGAGTGTTTGCGCCGTCCGCATAAGCGCATGCAAGTCTGCTCCTTCCTTTGGGTGTATTACGGTTTCCCTACTTCCTGCTATGAGGGTAAGAACGTGGAAGAGTTCCGCTTTGCTTGCGGCAAGAAGATGGGGGAGAGGGACCAGGCCGAAGTGGATTGTGCCTGTGGCATACCGGATTCCGGTATCGGCATGGCTTTGGGGTATGCGGCAGGAAAGGGAGTGCCCTACCAACGTGCCATTTCCAAGTACACTCCTACATGGCCCCGGAGCTTCACTCCGAGCAATCAGGAGATGCGTTCCTTGGTGGCCAAGATGAAGCTGATAGCCAACCGCGACATGCTGAAAGATAAGCGTGTACTTTTCTGCGATGATTCCATCGTGAGGGGAACGCAACTGCGCGACAATACGAAAATCTTATTCGACTATGGGGCCAAAGAGGTGCACATGCGTATTGCTTGCCCTCCGTTGATTTACGGTTGCCCGTTTATCAATTTCACGTCATCGAAAAGCGATATGGAGTTGATTACGCGTCGGCTGATTAAGGAGTTCGAGGGAGATGAGAACAAAAACTTGGAGAAATACGCGCAGACAGGTTCGCCCGAATACCAGCGAATGGTGGACACGATAGCCGAACGCCTGAATCTTTCTTCCTTGAAGTTCAATACCTTGGAAGACCTTATAGAAGCCATCGGCTTGCCTAAATGTCAGGTGTGCACGCATTGTTTCGACGGAAGCAGCCGCTTTACCTTGGAAGAGGAGAACACGGATGAATAGTGTTTGCTCCTGGGGCCGACAGATGGACGTGGCACCGTAAACAGAAGGGCTGTATGAGTGCATTTTATATCATACTGACAACGGTTCTTTATTTCCTTCTGCTGTTTGCCGTCTCCCGTAAGGCCGGTGGGACGGGGGACAACGATACGTTTTTCCGGGGAGGCAGACGGTCGCCATGGTGGGCGGTGGCGTTCGGCATGATAGGGGCTTCCTTGTCTGGAGTGAGTTTCGTGTCGGTGCCGGGTATGGTAAGGGACGCGGATATGACCTACATGCAGATGTGTGTAGGTTTCTTTTTTGGGTATCTCGTAGTGGCTTTTGTATTGTTGCCTTTGTATTATAAGCTGAACCTGACCTCCATTTATGCTTATCTGGATGTCCGGTTCGGCAAGGCGGCCTATCGGACCGGAGCTTCTTTTTTCTTGTTATCTAAAATGTTGGGGGCAGCCGCGCGGTTGTATTTAGTGTGCCTGATTTTGCAGAATTACGTGTTCGGAAGCTTGGGGGTTCCGTTCGAGGTCACGGCGTCCGGAACGGTTTTCCTGATTTGGCTATACACCTTCAGGGGAGGCATAAAATCGTTGGTGTGGACCGACGCTTTGCAAACTTTATGTCTGGTAACGGCACTGGTGTTGATTTTGTACCAACTGTGCCGTTTGAACGATTTTACGGTGGTTGAGGCAGTGCGGCATGTGGTGGAAAGTCCTTACGGTCGTTGGATAGAATGGGACGATTGGACTTCACGGCAACATTTCGTGAAGCAGTTCCTGAGCGGCATTTTTATTGTGATTGTCATGACGGGGTTGGATCAGGATATGATGCAGAAGAATCTCACGTGCAAGAACCTGCATGATGCGCAGAAAGACATGTGCTCGTACGGCTTTTCGTTCATACCCTTGAATATGCTGTTTCTGGGAGTGGGCGTCCTGCTGTTGGCTTTGGCATCGCGCGAGGGTATAGGCTTGCCCGTGAAGGGAGATGACATTTTGCCCTTGTTTTGTGCGGAAGGCCATTTAGGGAATGGAGTGTTGGTACTGTTTACTATCGGTATTATCGCTGCGGCGTTCAGCAGTGCGGATTCCGCACTGACGGCCTTGACCACCAGTTTTTGTGTGGACATTCTGGACGTGGAGCGGAGGTTTACCCGTCCGGAAGCAGTAAGAAAGAAGGTACACGGAGTAATAGCTTTGCTCTTTGTCGGTTTTATCTTGTGTTTTGAGGCCGTAAACGATTCCAGTGTCATCGATGCCATTTATGTGGTGGCTTCTTACACTTACGGGCCGTTGTTGGGCTTGTTTGCTTTCGGCATGTTTACCCGGCGCAAACTCTGGCTTGCGGCTGTCCCGTGGATTTGTGTCGCGTCACCCATGGGGTGCTACTTGTTAGACGCCTGGACCGTTTCGGCCTATGGTTATCGTTTCGGATACGAATTGCTGATGTTGAACGGATTGTTCACGTTCGTGGGGTTGTATGCGTTTTCCAAGGCTTATTCTCCGGATATGGATAAACGGTAGTAAAAATCCCCTTTCCGTGTACAAACGGAAAGGGAAAAAGGCTGTTTCATGAGAGCTCAAGATTCTGTTGAAAGTCTGAGATAGGAAGAAGTGAAGGTATTTGGGGTATATGTTTTTAGAAGTATCCGTATAGATGCTAATTGAAAATAGCACCATATTTTATTTTAACCGAGCTTCACCCTTGGCTTTTACAAAAGTACTTTATTGTTTTAAATAGTTTTTATATTTTCGTTGTTTTTTGTGTTTCTTTGAGTCTATATGATTGTCTGCTCATATTGACAAGAAACGCCTTATGCGTCAACTTGTCCACCATGGCCGCGACCAGTACCTTGTTCTTGATGATTTCATTCCACCTGTTAAAAAACAGGTTTGTGGTAATGATTGTGGCTTTCTTTCCTGGCCTGGGTGACAGGTGATTGAAGTGCATTTTTCCTCACTTTTTGTCCGCAACAGACATGCCCGAACTCGTCACTGATAATCAGGTTGTATTTCCGATGCAGCATATTTACATCACTGATTATCAGCGACCATTCATTTTAATCGGTACAACCTCTGTTTTGACAAATACACAGAATGT
>NZ_CFQRNQ010000036.1:0-8153 GCF_986071375.1 Paraprevotella sp.
CCCAAAAGAGCGGTACGGCATTCGACGCCTTCAACCTGATGTTGTTGAATCGGCTCAACCTAAACAACATGTTTGCAGGATACAACGGTCAGCCACGCCTGTTCGAAGTAGAAGCCGTAGGCGGATTTGGTTGGTTACGCCTGAACGATTTCTATGAGACAGGCGAAGGTGCCAACCACTTGGCATCAAAAGCCGGAGTAAACTTCAATTTCAATTTGGGAGAAAAGAAAGCATGGACCGTAGCCATCAAACCGGCTATCCTATGGGATATGAGCATGTGGGATGCCGACAGGGCTCACTCCCACCCCAATTTCAATGCCAATTATGCCAACTGGGAAATTACAGCCGGAGTGGTTTATCACTTCAAGAACAGCAACGGCAAGCATCACATGACAAAGGTAAGAGCCTACGACGCATCGGAAGTCAGCGCACTGAACGCTACCATCAACAACTTGCGTCAGGACGTAAGCTCCAAGGATGAAAGCATGAGAAATACGGCTAACCGACTCCGCAACGAGGAACAGAAATCTGCCGATTTGGAACGTGCACTGCAAGAATGCCGCAACCAAGGCCCGAAAGTGATTACGAACAACAAGAAAACATTGGAGTCTGTCGTAACATTCCGTCAAGGCAAGATCGTCATCGACGCGTCACAGCAACCCAACGTAGAACGTATCGCCACTTATCTGAAGAACCATAAAGAAGCTAAGGTGAACATCTTAGGATATGCTTCTCCTGAAGGAAGTGCCGAAGTGAACGAACGTATCGCCAACCAACGTGCGGAAGCCGTGAAGAATATGTTGGTGAACAAATACAGAATCGACGTTCGCCGTATTACAGCTAAGGGACAAGGCGTAGGCTACATGTTCGAGGAACCGGATTGGAACCGCGTCAGCATCTGTACGATTGTTGAAGATTAATCATCATTAGACTGATATAAAAAAGGCCGCTTTTCGCAAGCGGTCTTTTTTTATACCCTTTATCGTTTGGGAATCCTAAAACACTGTGATTCTGCAATCTACATATTACTCCATCAGGCTCCTCGTTTTAACATTTTTTTCTCAGCCAAACGATTTTTCAATCTCATGAGATTGATTTTTCATTCTGCGCCAAACGATTTCCCGTTTGCCTCATATCGGCAGAACACCTTCGGCAAAGGCATTTGTCCTCCTGCAAAAACCGCCCCTTTTGTCAAGATTATAAAAAGCATCAACGGACAGCCCCTGCTCCAAGAGCCAACTCCCGGCAAGCCTTACGGTCCACCTTACCATTTCCCGCCACCGGTACGGTCTCCACGCGCAAAATATGCCGGGGAACATGGTAACGAGGCAGAAAAGCCTTCATCGCACCAAACAAGTCGGCATCATCCATCGGGAAATCACGTACCAACAACAACACCAAAGCCTCGCCCAACTGCCGGTCCGGCACGGAAGTCAAAGCAAAAGGCACGCTGATAAGCTCCTTCAGCCGATGCTCTTCCTCCTCTATTTGGATTTTTACGCCCCCGCTGTTTACCACATTATCCGCACGCCCCACGATTGTGAACGTGCCATCGGCATGCAGACGCACCACGTCGTTCGTCTCCAAATCGGAAACACACAATTCCGGTGCATGAATCACCAACGTCCCCCGGGCGGACAGCGACAAACTTACCCCCTCGAAAGGACGATAACCTGCCGAAGCCTCCGGCCCGTTAAGTGGACGCAAAGCGACATGCGACAATGTTTCCGTCATGCCGTAAGTGGAATACACCCGGCAGGGCAAGTACTCCAAACGCCGTTCCAAAGCCTCGTCCACCGCTCCGCCCCCCACGATGACACAACGAACACGTGCCAGACGCTCCCGCTCGTCCGCCTGCCCCAACGTGTTGTAAAGTTGCATCGGCACGACAGACAGGAAATCCACCCGCTCCTCCACGTCGGCCAACGGATGCCCCGACGGACGACGAACCCATAGATGCAGTCCGGCCACCAAGGCACGCACGACCATCATCTTAGCCCCGATATACTTCAAGTCCATGCACAGCAAAGCCGTGTCGCCCGGGCGCAAGCCGAGGAACTCACACGTCCGAACGGCACTACGCATCATCCGCGCTTTTTCCACTCTCATCCGCTTGGGAACACCGGTGGAACCGGAAGTCTGCACTTCCACCGTAGACGCAGGCGAGAACCATTCCGCCAGAAAGGCATAAACGGCCCGCAAAGCCTCATCTTCCTCTTCAACGGACAACGCGGCCAGTTCGTGCAAGTCTGCCGCCGAGAAACGCCGCCCCTCCACGCCGACATGCTGCCGTTCAATCTCCGTCTGCCACATACCACAAACAATCTTTCCGGATCTCCAACGGCATCGGCACGTTGTCAGTGAACAACATTCCCGTGCCCAATCCCTGAGGCATCCGGGTGTGCCATGTGGCACACCATTGCGCAATGGCATTCAAGCCTACGTTCGACTCTAGTGCCGAGGTAATCCACCATCCGACGTTCCTCTTTTCCGCCTCTTCTATCCACTCCCGGCAACCGGAGAACCCGCCATGCAACGAGGGTTTCAGCACGATATACTGCGGATGGAGCGCGTCCAACAGCCTCTGCTTCGCTTCAAGGCTGCAATGTCCTATCAGCTCCTCGTCGAAAGCGACGGGCAAGGGCGAAACCGACACCAGTCCGGCCATTTCGTCCCATTGCCCGGCCCGTATGGGCTGCTCGATGGAATGCAAATCAAGTTCGGCCAACCGTTTCAGCTTGTCCAAGGCTTCAGCAGGAGCAAAAGCCCCGTTGGCATCCACCCGGAGTTCCACCTCACGAGCCGGGAAATGCCGCCGGATGAAACGCAACAAGTCCAATTCCTCCTCGAAACCGATGGCACCGATTTTCAACTTGACACAACGGAAGCCGGCTTCCAACTTCTCCCTGATTTGCCTGTACATGGCGTCATGGTCGCCCATCCATATCAACCCGTTGATGCAGATGCCCTCTTCACCGCGCGAAAAGGGCGTATCCCACAAGGCATACGTCCCTTGCTCGAAATGGCGCAAAGCCGTCTCCAACCCGAACAGCATGGAGGGGTATTCCCTCCACCGCTCCGTATCGACCTGCCCCGTACGAGCCACCTCCGCACATATCCCGCGCAACACGCTTTCGTAATCCGGCAAGTCATCCACACTCAACTGCGGCAAGGGAGCGCATTCGCCCCATCCCTCACGTCCCGGACAGGCAGCGGATGACACCCTGACGTACCACGACCGCCGCTCCGTGTACACTCCCCTTGACGTACCCGCCGGCTTTTTAAAATGAAAAAGCCGAGGGAAAACATCTATCTTATAATCTATCATTCCCATTCTATCCTCAATGTCACTGCATGCACCGTACATTCCCACATACGGAAACCCACCTGCAGCATATCACTTTAGGGTGCAAACTTAGAAAAAATCTTCGGATAATCATGCTTCCACCTTAAAAAACACAATCTTCCGCGACCGACGGGAATAAAAGTAACAGACTTTACACACTCTCCCAGGCACGAAAGGAATGACTCACTCCAATTTCTGGAAAGTAAACAGCAAACCATCCACCCGTAATTCACCATTAACTAATGTACCAATGGTACCATCCGTGATATACACCTTATTGCCATCAAGCACATAAGTGTAAGTCCTCACATTTTCCGCCACGAAAGACACCGTCTTTCCTGAAACAGTTTCCGTATGAAACGCAGCGGACTTATGGCCTATGTAGCAATTCGTCGTAAAACTTTCTACGGTATTAGCATTCAGGAAACGGTATGAAACGGCTCCTCCTGTAAAACCGTCTTCATCGGCATTGTCTTCTTCCACCGCTTCTCTCGCCATATCACGGAGGTCTGTCAACGGCAACCAATACCCCATGATGCCTCCGTCACCTGCTTCGTCATCGTCCTTATCGCAAGAAGAAAAAAACACCAACCCCAACAACAGGCACAGCATGAATCCCGGCAACTGCCATAATTTGAAACTTTTCATATCCATCGCATTTTATCTTTTAATTAATCATTTATCGGCCACCGGGCGTATGGCTCCCCCTAGACAACAGTCCATCCCGTCTGTCGGTCCAGGATCACCACCTTGGAATCCCAATCCATAAACCAGTAGACTACCATAAGAATACTGCTCAAACGTCCCTGTCCAATAAACGCTAAGCCCATTGGTAAGGACTTCTGATCCTATCCGTCGTCCACACGAGGGGAAAAAGAGCTTGTTCCCGTTGGGAGCAATGAACAGCAGCCCTTCCACATTATTATACAGAACCGTTTTCACGAGACAATCTTCCACCAAGTCATCCATTTCTTTCCGCGTGGGCATGCGCAAGCGGCCTTGCGATTTCACGTAAGCAATGTCCAACTCCGTACCGCTTATCTCCTTCGGAGGATTCACCCCGGCATAATACTCATAACATCCGGGAGCAGGCACATAAAAGTCATAAGTATCAATAATCCCTTGGTACTTGACAGTTCCCGTAGGATCGCCCCATCCGCACAAAACGCCGGTCTGCTCCGGTGAAGACGCATCCCAATTACACGAGGCCCATTTCACCCGACCTCCCATGTCTACCAGTTCGCCAGCCGTAGGCACATCGATACCATCGTCAGCAGGCTTCATCGTGAATGTTTTCGTATTGCCATATTCATAAGCCCCGTCTTTCTCAAAATATGCCCTGTAATAATAGGTCGTATTCGGTGTCAAACCTTCCAGAGTCGTTTTGAAATCTCCTGTCTCCGACATACCTACCTGTACTTTCACCACTCCTTCATTGCCGGCTTCCGGTGATTTCGATGTCCCGTAAACAAAACCAAAAGCATATACCTCAGGCACTTTCCCGGTTATGGTGCACGTCCCGGAAACCTCCACTGTGGTGGAAGACAATCCCGAATACGGTTGCGTCAGGATGGTCACGGAATACGCATCCTTGTCACCGTTGCCGCCGCCCGTCCCACCGTTATCATCGTCGCTACACGATACAAAAAACATCATGCCCAAAATCCACATCCAAACCGGACATTTAAAACATAACTTTTTCATTTTTTTTAATTTAATATTGTTCTCGAATTCAGTTTACCATGCAAAGATAGGCAAATCGAGAAGATGAAACGGAAATGGATAGTTCCAAGAAGTTGACAGAAATATTGCCATTTGATTAACATCCCTATTCCGTTCCGGAACTAAAAGGAAGGGAAAAATTTACGTCACACTTCATTTCCTGTGAAAGGTCTCCGAAAAAGTCATGATGAAGAATACAAGAAATACGCCACAACAAAGAGATATCAATATTTTCTTTGCCGAATATTTTATATACGTTAGGCCGTGTGCAACACAACTGTCTTGCAAACCATGTCACCGTACGCCCTTGCTCGTGAAGCGTGCAAGCTATAAGCTGTCCGATATGCAGCATACCCCTCTTTATTCATCCGGACTCCCAACGGACATGTTAAATCCAACATAAGAACTGCCTGTATATAGAAAAGGCGTAGGAATCTTACCTTTGCCCGTTCCGAGTTCCAAGGCCTTCGCATGCCCACCTGTCAAGAACGAGCAACGCAGAAAGCCCACGCCGATATGTATACGGCATGTCCTTTCCCCAAAAGGGAAGGACAGTACGTAAATATACATACCACGAGGACGTTACCGGTTGCCATCTGTTCTTTCGACAGGTCAAAAGGTGCGAAGTTCTGAAACCCGAAAGCCAGACGCTTGTAAACGTCTTCTCCATATATAATGCACATATCCTTGCCCACCCTTGGGCTTTCTGCGGAAATGTACAAGGCAAATATAGGAAAAAATGATGAATACTGATGTTCTCCATTCATTTTTTCTTCTTTTTGCAGTATCCGAACTTATCTAAACCTATTGGTCAGTAAACGGTGATAAACGAGTGATGAAGAAATTCTCCTATTGAAAATCAGAAGAAACATACTACTATGTATTGCATAGTACCAATATAATACATATATTTGCACGGAACAAAGGGACGCACCGGCCGGACGTCTCCTTACTTAAACGTTAAAAGCCTATGAACGTAGACAATGCGAAATCACAAATGCGGAAAGGAATGTTGGAATATTGTGTCATGCTGTTGCTGCGCAAGGAACCGTCATACGCCTCCGACATCATCACACGGCTGAAGGAAGCCGATTTGATTGTCGTGGAAGGCACGCTCTATCCGCTGCTCACCCGCCTGAAAAAGGACGGGTTGCTGAGTTATGAATGGCGCGAGTCCACCCAAGGACCTCCACGCAAATACTATGCCCTGACCCTCGACGGCGAAACTTTCCTGGCCGGACTGGACTGTGCCTGGAATGAGCTTTCCGCCACTGTGGGGCATCTGAAATCAGAAAGCCCCATAAGGCTTCCCCTACAAGAAAAAGACTGAATCCTTAACTTTTAAATACATAATATTTATGAAAAAGAATATTACCATCAACCTCTTCGGATCGCTCTATGCCATCGACGAGGACGCTTACGAACTGTTGAACCAATACCAAAAGAACATGCAACGCTACTTTTCCCGCCAAGAAGGGGGCGAAGAAATTGCGGAGGACATCGAACGCCGCATTGCTGAATTGTTCGATGAACTGAAGGCGTCCGGGGTGGAAGCCATTACCATAGAACACATGCAGGAAATCATCAAACGCATCGGGAACCCGGAAGAAATGGACAATCCGGAATCAGAAAACCTTTCCGAAGGCACAGAAGAACCGCATGAAGGACGTAAACCGAAAGAAACCATCCACAAGAAACTTTTCCGTAACCCGGACGACAAAATGTTGGGCGGCGTCACCTCCGGTTTGGCTTGTTTCTTCGGCATCGATCCACTGTGGCTCCGCCTACTGATGATATTGTTTGCCTGGTTCTCCCTCGGCACCATGATTGTCATCTACCTCATCCTATGGATCATTACCCCGGAAGCCCAAACCCCGGAAGACCGCTTGCGCATGCAAGGACGCCCCGTGAACATGGAAAACCTGCGCGACGAAATCATGGAAGGCGCACGCAAAGCCGGACAATATGCCACAGCACCGGAAACGAAAAAAACAGCACGCGGATGCCTCACTGTCTTACTGGACATTATCACTGCAGTTTTTAAAGGTTGCCTCTTTGTCTTCATTGGCGGACTGATTCTCATATTGTCCATCGTCTTATTGTTCGCTTTGGTCATGCTCTGCCTTTTCCTGATTTCCGCATGTTGCGGAGGTATAAGCGAGGGCGTGTTCAGTTCGTCGGCAGACCAAGCCTTTTTCAACGGGCTTGTCAACGGTTCCATCGGCCAAGGCATTTATTGGATAGCCTCGATAAGCTTTATTGTCTTGTCGGTCCTCACTTTGTATATAGGCGGACATTCCATCTTACGCATGACCGGACGCATAGCCCCTATGAACGCCATGAAACGGTTGGCACTCCTCGGGACATGGGTCGTATGCCTGGCTGTCTTCATTGCATCGGCCATTCAGGGCAATGCTTTTTATGAACGTTACAGACGGGAGTTCTACAAAGAAAAACAAGAACGTGAAGACGCCGCCCACCGACAGAAACAGTTAAACTACCTGAAAAACGAAGGTTGGACAGTCATCAGGCACGAAAACTGTGACGGTTACGTGAAAAGCGGAGAATATTATACCGGTGACCATGAAATGCAATATATCGATGCCTGGAGCGGCAACCGGAACATGGAATATGAGTTGGAACAAACCGTACACATGGCACCCGGCATCTACCGGTTGGAGGCCGCCGCACGGACTGACGGGCATGGTTGCGAAATCTTCGCCATTTCCGGAGGAAAGGAACAAAAGACCCAAGTACCTATATATAGCAATGAAGGCGGCGAAATCTGGCAGGATGCCAAAAAGAAACAGAACGACGGTACCGTCTCATTGGGCTTATGGAGAAATATCACCGAAGCCAATGGAGGAAAGGGCTATGGATGGAGCACCGTAAGGATTGACAGCATCGTCACACACAACGGTACCATACGCTATGACGTGACCAATATCCGCAGCAGGACATGGGACGGGACTTGGTTCTCAGCCACGGATTTCAAACTGGAAAAGACCGGTAATCTCCCCCAACGGAATCCTTCTTCCATCCCTCGGAAACCTGCCCGGCATCCTTAAAAAAGTAGCCTGATATG
>NZ_CFQRNQ010000037.1:0-8061 GCF_986071375.1 Paraprevotella sp.
AGCCTATTTCTCAATAACTTTGCTCTACTTTTCCATATCTCACCGATTATTGCTAACTTTGTTCCACAAATATCAAACATAGCAACATGAATTACGGATTTGTCAGAATTGCCACAGCCATCCCCGGCGTAAAAGTAGGAGATTGCAAATATAATGCGCAACAAATTGAAAGTTTGATTATTCAGGCGGAAGGTAAAGGCGTAGAAATCATTTGTTTTCCGGAACTTAGCATCACGGCTTACACTTGCGGTGACTTGTTTGCCCAACAACTGCTGCTCGACGAGGCGGAAATGTGCCTTATCAGCATCCTCGACTTCACCCGCTCATTGGACATCATCTCTATCATAGGACTGCCTGTCGCTTACCACGGCACGCTGCTGAATTGCGCGGCAGTGATACAAAAAGGAAAAATTTTAGGGCTTATCCCCAAAACTTACCTGCCCAACTACAAGGAATTCTATGAACAACGCTGGTTCACGTCCGGCGATGTGCACGGAAACAGCAATGTATTGGTTTGCGGGCAAATGGTGCCGCTGAGCCGCCACTTGGTCTTCAACACTCCCTCTTGCTGTTTCGGTGTGGAAATCTGCGAAGACGTATGGGCCCCCATCCCCCCCAGTTCCGAATTGGTACTCCAGGGAGCAGAAATCATTTTCAATCTTAGCGCAGACAATGAAGGCGTAGGCAAACAAGACTATCTCAAATCCTTGTTGGCACAACAAAGTGCAAGATGCCTCGCCGGTTATGTATTTTCGGGGGCAGGATTCGGAGAAAGCACACAGGATGTTGTTTTTGCCGGCAAGGCTCTTATCTACGAAAACGGGATGCTGTTGGCGGAAAACGAACGTTTCTCTTTTAAAGAGCAATTGGTTTACAGCGAAATAGACGTAGAATGCCTGCGTGCGGAAAGGCGTGTGAACACCACGTTCAGCGCCTCCATCGCCCGGCTGAGACCGCACGATACCATGCGGATAGATACCGAACTCTTCGCTTCCAAGGACATCGAATTAAGCCGTAAGGTTGACCCGATGCCTTTTGTCCCGGCAGGAAAGGCACTGAATGAACGGTGCGAAGAAATCTTTGCCATACAGATAGCAGGACTGGCCAAAAGATTGGTACATACACAAACACAGACCGTAGTCATCGGGATTTCCGGCGGACTGGATTCCACCCTTGCCCTGTTGGTCTGCACCAAGACGTTCGACAAATTAGGACTTTCGCGCAAAGGCATCGTCGGTGTGACCATGCCTGGCTTCGGGACCACCAACCGTACTTATACCAATGCCGTCAACCTTATGAAAAGCCTGGGGGTGACCCTACGAGAAATCAGCATCAAAAAGTCCTGCATACAACATTTTGAGGACTTGGGCTTCGACATGGCCAACCATAATGTGACGTATGAAAACGCACAGGCACGCGAACGTACGCAGATATTGATGGATGTGGCCAACCAGATGAACGGCATGGTAGTGGGAACCGGTGACTTGTCGGAACTGGCTCTGGGATGGGCCACGTACAACGGCGACCACATGAGCATGTACGGCGTCAACGCCTCTATCCCCAAGACGTTGGTGAAACATTTGGTCAAGTGGGTGGCCGACAGTATTATTGACGAACCATCCCAAGCCACCTTGCTGGATATCGTGGACACTCCGATTAGCCCCGAACTGATACCGGCAGACGAAAATGGCAACATCAGCCAGAAGACAGAAGACTTGGTCGGCCCTTACGCACTACATGACTTTTTCCTATATTATACCTTGCGTTTCGGTTTCCGCCCGTCCAAGATATTCTATCTGGCCCAATATGCTTTTGCCGGAAAGTATACAGACGAAGTGATAAAGAAATGGCTGACAACGTTTTTCCGCCGTTTCTTCTCCCAACAGTTTAAGCGTTCCTGCCTGCCCGACGGTCCTAAAGTGGGAAGCTGTAGCCTGAGTCCTCGTGGAGATTGGCGAATGCCTAGCGACGCGTCGGCTGCGGCATGGATGGATGAATGCAACAACTTGCAGGCCTGACCCCATATCAAAAAAGAAACGGTGTATTCCCCCTCTTCTGGCGGAACACACCGTTTCTTTTTATTCCATCTGGCACTTCCCTCTTCTACTCTCCATCGCCTTCAAATCTCAATGTCTCCACTTTCTCCAGTCTCGATTTAAGACGTGGCATGCTCCCTTTCCGAATACGCAGCGTCATGCTGCAATCGTGTTCATACCCTTGACAGACAATAGAAGGCTCTTCCTCCTTGACAATGCGCATGACGGAATTCATGAAAGGATACTCAAAGAAAAAGGTGATTTCCTCGTCCACCGTTTTTTCTATAATCCGGGCCGCCTGTATGGCTTCGATGGCTGCTGCCTTATAGGCCTGTATCAGGCCGCTCGTCCCCAACTTGATTCCACCGAAATAACGGATGACGACAATCAAGACATCCGTAAGCCCGTAAGAATTAATCTGTCCCAAAATCGGTTTCCCGGCTGTACCGGAAGGCTCCCCGTTGTCATTGGCACGGAAATCCTTCCGTTCGTGTCCCAACATGTAGGCATAGCAACAATGGCGTGCATCGTAATACTTCTTTTGATAGTGCTCCACCTGCTCTTTCACTTCGTCTATCGTATGCACTGGGTGAATAAAAGCCAGGAATTTACTCCGTTTCTCGCTATACTCCCCTTCTGCCGGTGCTGTTATCGTCTTATATACGTCATTTCCTTCCATATCCCTACTGTTCAAAAAACTCCGGCTACCGGATTCTACCGGCAACCGGAGTTGCAAAGATACTTATTTTTTCCTTACGACAGTTTATGAATCACCAGTCCGCTACGTAATTTAGGCTCGAACCAAGTAGCTTTTGGGGGCATGATTTTCCCGCAATCTGCTATATCCATGATTTGCTGCATAGACACTGGATACAGTGCCAACGCCATTTTCATCTCGCCGCTGTCGCAACGTCTTTTCAGTTCGTCCAAACCACGCAGTCCTCCTACGAAATCAATCCGCTTATCCCTACGTAAATCCTTAATTCCCAAAATCTTATCCAATATAAGCCGACTACTGATAGTCACGTCAAGCACATCAATCGGATCGTCTTCATCAAAACGTCCCGGAAGTACACGCAACCTGTACCATTTTTCATCCAGATAAAGCGAAAACTCATGAGGTCGCATAGGTTTGTACACCGAACAGCCCGTGCAAGCCACTTCGAAATCCTTCTCCAAAGCCTGCAAGAACTCATCCGAAGTATGGCAGCCCAGGTCTTTCACCACACGGTTGTAATCCAATATAGTCAGTTCGCTTGCAGGGAAGCACACGGCCATAAAATAATTGTATTCCGCCTCGGGGTGCGTCCTGCCATGGGCTAAAGCTTTCTCTTGTCCCACCAAAGCTGCCGCAGCCGTACGATGATGGCCGTCTGCAATGTACAACGCGGGAATAGCTGCAAATTCTTTCGTAATCGCATCAATATCCGCTTCATTATCCACAAGCCAGAACCGATGGCGGAAACCGTCGAGCGGGGCAACGAAATCATATTCCGGCTCATGCCTTGCATATTGGTCTATCAAGGAAGCCAACGCGGCATTGTCGGGATAAGCCAGAAAAACCGGTTCTATGTTCGCATCCGTAATACGGATATGCTTCATCCGGTCTTCTTCCTTTTCGTGCCGCGTCAGTTCGTGCTTTTTGATTACCCCGTCCATATAGTCCTTGACCGAAGCTCCCAACACGATGCCGTGCTGTGTCCGCCCGTTCATGGTCTGTGCATAAATATAATACATGGGCTTAGCGTCTTCCACCAACCAGCCGTTACGTTGGAACTTGGCAAAGTTCTCAGCCCCCTTCTCATACACACATGCAGCGTATTCATCCGTCCCCTCCGGAAAATCTATCTCCGGACGAATCACGTGATATAGCGACATTTCGTTATCGCCTGCCTCTATACGGGCTTCTTCCGAACTGAGCACGTCGTACGGACGGCACTCTACCCGTTCCACCAAATCCTTAGGCGGACGAAGCCCCTTAAACGGTTTAACCCAAGCCATAGCCCCTGCAATTATTTATTTACCTGGTATTTCGTACATCCGTCCTTGAAGAATGCGGCAATCTGATGTGCCGCAGCCACTCCGGCGTTGATATTGGCCTCGGCTGTTTGCGCACCCATCTTCTTAGGTGTAGAGAAATAACGGCCTTCCAGCATACGGAAATCTGCATCCGTTTCCGGCATGATGTCCGTGACATACTTCAGGTCTGTACGCTCCTGCATCAATTTCAGCAATTCGGGTTCATTAATTACCTCTTTCCGGGCCGTATTGACCAACACTCCTCCCTTGGGCATCTTGCCGACCAAGGCATAATTGATGCTTTGACGCGTCTCTGCCGTAGCCGGGATATGCAAGGAAACCACTTCGCACTGTTCAAACAACTCATCTTGCGAAGAGACAGCCTTCACCCCATCGGATTCTATGGCCGCCGCAGGACAATATGCGTCGTAAGCATAAACATCCATGTCGAATCCTTTTGCGATATGCGCGACGCGACGACCGACATTACCGTAGGCCAAGATTCCTAATTTCTTTCCTTTCAACTCCGTACCGGCCTTTCCATTATAAAAGTTACGTACGGCGAATACCAACATTCCGAACACCAGTTCGGCTACGGCGTTGGAATTCTGGCCGGGTGTATTCATCACCACCACCCCGTGCGCGGTAGCAGCCTCCAAATCCACATTATCGTAACCGGCTCCGGCGCGGACAACGATTTTTAAGTTCTTCGCCGCATCAAAAACTTCATTATCTATCTTATCACTGCGGATTATCATGGCCTCCACGTCGGCCACTGCCGCCAGAAGTTGTGCCTTCTCCGTATATTTCTCCAACAAAACGACTTCCAATCCGGCTGTCTCTGCAACCTCTTTGATACCGTCCACTGCAACTTTTGCAAACGGTTTTTCTGTAGCAATCAATATTTTAGCCATAGTTATTTTATTTAAATACATCCCATAAATAAACAGGCACACCTCTGTACAAGGCGCGCCTGTCTTTATAGCCTCTTAATGCTGAGCTTCAAAGTCTTTCATGCTTTGTATCAATGCCTGCACACCTTCTATCGTTTGTGCGTTGTAGCATGAAGCACGGAAACCGCCTACGCTACGGTGGCCTTTTATGCCCACCATGCCGCGCTCCGTAGCAAACTGCAAGAAGTCGGCTTCCAATTCTTTATATTCGTCGTTCATTACAAAACAAATATTCATATATGAACGGTCTTCTGCCTTTACAGTTCCACGGAACAACTTGTTACGTTCTATTTCGGTATAAAGCATGTCCGCACGTTCTTTCGCACGCTTGTCCATCGCTTCCACACCACCGTTTTGCTTCACCCATTCCAAATTCTTCATGGCACAGTAGATGGGTACCACTGGAGGCGTATTGAACATGGAACCATTTTTCACATGGGTCATGTAATCCAACATTGTGGGAATCTGGCGGCTTACCTTATTCAAAGCTTCGTCCTTTACGATAACGATATTCACTCCGGCCATAGATACGTTTTTCTGTGCTCCGGCGTAAATACAATTATATTTGCTCACATCTACCGGACGAGAGAATATATCCGACGACATATCCGCAATCAAAGGAACAGGACTGTCCAAATCATAGCGCATTTCCGTTCCGAAAATCGTATTGTTTGTCGTAATATGCAAATAATCGGCATCAGCCGATACCGTAAAGTTTTTCGGAATATAGGTATAGTTGTCTTCGGCCGAAGAAGCTACTTCAACCACTTCACCGAACAACTTTGCTTCTTTCATAGCCTTCTTGGCCCATGTACCTGTATTCAAATAGGCTGCCTTCTTCTCCAAAAAGTTATAGGGAACACGACAGAATTCCGTACTGGCACCTCCTGCCAGAAAAACAACCGAATAACCGGCCGGTAGGTCGAGTAATTCTTTTACCAATTTTACAGCCTTGTCTACTACAGGCTGGAAGTTCTTTGCCCTATGGCTAATTTCCATCAGGGAAAGACCGCTACCCTCAAAATCCAAGCATGCAGCTGCTGTTGCCTCTATTACTTCACGCGGCAACATGGATGGACCTGCATTAAAATTATACTTCTTCATCTAATTTGTAAAACTTAAGATTAATTATCAGTTACTCTAAGCATAACATCTGCGAAAGTAGAAAATAAAATCCATAAAAGCAACGATTGAAACCACATTTTTTAAGCCAAGCGCTTTTTTTACTATCATATATTATAAAAAACGGCTTTTAACCCTTACAACTCGTAATCTTATTTTGTCTTTTCTATAATCGTCTTAAGACCTTTTATCTTTTGGCCAGACACAGTTTCCAAGGTTTCTTTTAGCAAATTTCGCCTGATAGCAGCAAAAGCATAATGTTCTTTCACATCTACTCGTCCGACATCATCTCTTCCCAATCCTCCCACTTTTGACAAGAACCCCACAATATCCACCTTGTTGATTTTATCCTTTTTCCCTTTTCCGATATAAAGCGTCACCCACTGGGGCTTGGCAGGCTCGGGCTTAGGTCCTTCCCACACATATTCTTCGGGAATCTGCTGTATAAACTCAGGCAAGTATTCCTCCGGTCCTAATATGAGAAAGACATTTCCGGAAGCATCCCACCGCGCCGTTCGGCCGTTACGATGAATATAAGTATCTTCATTGAGCGGCAAATGATAATGGATAACATGGTCTATATTGGGTATATCCAGTCCTCGTGCAGCTAAATCCGTTGAAACAAATACATTGCATGATCCGTTACTGAACTTGTAAAGCGCACGCTCACGATCCTTCTGTTCCATTCCTCCATGAAACATTTCACACGAGATTCCTTCCTGAAGCAAATAACGGTAAACCCGTTCTACGCTTTCACGGTAGTTCACAAAAATCAAGGAACTCTTATTTCCCAAATAGCACAAAAGCTTGGACAAGACCTCCAACTTATCTTTCTTTGGAGATTTCACCGTATAAACCTTTATACGTTCTGGAATCTGCTCTTCATCTTCCAAGAAATTCAATTTCAAAAAATCGCCCTCTGATACAAATCGAGGAATAGCCGACGCATCTGTGGCCGAGAGAAGAAAACGACGTTTTAAATACGGAATTTGCGCAATTACCTCCGACATTTCTTCCTGAAAACCCATCTCAAGGCATTTGTCAAATTCGTCAATCACCAACGTATGGACATGTGAAGCATCAATATTTCCTTTATTTAAATGGTCGTTCATACGCCCCGGAGTACCTATTATAACTTGTGGGTTCAAGCTTTTCATCGTACGGTGCTCATCCATGGCCGGACGGCCGCCATAGCAACTCATGACAGGAATGCCTGTTCCCATAGACTTGAAAACTTGCTCTATTTGCAATGCCAATTCACGAGAAGGAACCAATACCACAGCTTGAAGAACATTCTCTTCTTTTAAAGATTGCACTAAAGGCAACAGATAAGCGACTGTTTTTCCCGAACCCGTCGGAGATAAAAGTACCAGGTCTTTCCCTTTTCTGTATTCCTCAACTGTGGTTTGTTGCATCGCTGTCAAACTATCTATATGCAACTTCCATAAAATTTCTTTTATATTGATATTAGTCATCACTTTACTTTTTATAATCAAACAAAATTTAAATATAAAATCCTTTATATACTATTGTCATAAGAAAAAACAAGGCCAACCTTATCGTTAAAGGCGTGAGTACCTCTGATGTATCATGACATTTACAAAGATAACACTTTTGTTTGTATCTTAAACGATAGCAGAAATAAAATTGAAACAAAATCCCAAGTAACGAATTTACACCGGAAGAACAATAGAACGTTATCCACTACTTATTTTGGATGACCTCTTCCTCGTGCCGCTTGACGCCAAGGGACGTCCGCTTCTACTGAACATCATCAAGGACAGACATGGACGGAAGTCCATCATCATCACTTCGCAAGCCTCGGTATCTAACTGGTATTATACCAACGTGACAAACCAGGGCACAAATTGTTACATCCAAATTCAATGTAACACCGTCTTTACGCCTTGAGATGGAATGGAAGCAAGTGA
>NZ_CFQRNQ010000038.1:0-6886 GCF_986071375.1 Paraprevotella sp.
AGCCCTCGTGACCGCAGGGGTGCAGAAAGTGCATACGCATTATGGGAACCGGTACAGAGTGGTGGAACGATAAAAAAATGGAAGATGCCCCACAAGCGACATCTTCCATATTCATTTTTGCGACTGGCAAACCGGTTTATTTCAATGCCGACAAGGCTGCGTCATAATCCGGCTCTTCCGTTATTTCTGGAACCAACTGGGCATATACCACCTTTCCGTTTTCGTCCACAACGATTACGGCCCGCGCCGCCAATCCGGCCAAGGGGCCGTCCACCATCATCAGCCCGTAATTCCCGGCAAAGTCCTTGCTGCGGAACAAAGATACGGGCTTCACGTTCTCAATGCCTTCGGTCGTACAAAAGCGTCCTTGTGCAAAAGGCAAATCCATGGACACGGCCAACACCTGCACATTCTCCAAATGAGCCACTTTCACATTGAACTTGCGCACAGACGTGGCGCATACGGAAGTGTCCAGACTTGGAAAAATATTCAATACCACGCGCTTGCCTTTAAGGCTGCCCAAAGACAATTCGCTCAAATCACCGGCCACAGCCGTAAAGTCGGGAGCCGCCTCTCCTTTTTGGGGCATCACTCCGTTGGTATGTACTGCTGTTCCTTTAAATGTCACGGTTTCAAACTGTTTCATAGTTCTCTTTTATTGTTTAGTATCCCGACGTGCAACAGGCACCTATCGGATAGCCCTAAGGCTATGTTACAAATATACACAAAAGATTTCCATTAAAACATTTCAGTCAGTTAATTATCCCTTTTTCAGGAATCTTTAACTGACTGAAACTATTTCATACTGATTACTGCATCTTCCATTCCTCTCCGCATCGGACCATCGGCAAAGCGATTTCTTCACGCGTGCTGTCTCTGAACAGCACTTCCAGAAAAACGCTGGCGACATCTCCAGAAACCGTATCTCCTAATGCCCGGACGGAAGCCAACCCGCCCCTACGTTCCTTCTCACGGACGGCATACTGGGCCACAAGATCGACCATCTGGCTGCGATAGGAGTCCGTCATGCTGTCGCTATAAGCGATAGAGCGGACATAATCTTCATATTTTCCCTCTATCAAATAATTGTAATAGGTCTCGGCCGCCCGGCTTACCTCGCTTTTATCGCTTTTACCACACGAAACCCATAGGGAAAGTCCTAAAAAGGCCATCCATAGGGGAATGATTTTCCTCATTACTTCTGCCGCATAAAGATATTAATAGGAGTACCGCTGAAGTCCCAACGTTCGCGTATCTTGTTTTCCAGGAAACGACGGTAGGGTTCTTTCACATATTGCGGCAAATTGGCATAGAACACAAAAGAGGGAATTTGCGTATCCGGCAATTGCATGCAATACTTGATCTTGATGTATTTGCCTTTGATGGAAGGGGGCGGATAAGCCTCTATCAGCGGTAGCATCTCTTCATTCAACTTTGACGTAGGAACGCGTTTCTTCCGGTTCTGGTAAACCTCCTTGGCTGTCTCAAGCACCTTGAAAATGCGTTGTTTCGTCAAAGCGGAAGCAAATATAATCGGAAAATCATCGAACGGTGCCATGCGGTTGCGGATGGCATATTCATATTCGTTCATGACTACCGTGTTTTTTTCTTCTACCAAATCCCATTTATTGACCACCACAACCAAACTTTTGTTGTTCCGTTGTATCAATTGGAATATGTTCAAGTCCTGGGCTTCTATGCCACGCTCCGCATCCAGCATCAGAATGCAGACATCGGAATTCTCAATGGCCCGGATGGAACGCATGACGGAATAATATTCCAAATCTTCCGTCACCTTGTTCTTACGGCGGATACCAGCCGTATCGACCAAATAGAAATCAAACCCGAACTTAGTGTAACGGGTATAAATGGAATCCCGGGTAGTCCCGGCGATATCGGTCACGATGTTACGTTCCTCTCCGATGAACGCATTAATCAAACTGGACTTTCCGACATTCGGACGACCCACAACGGCAAAACGGGGGATATTCTCATCCGTTTCGTCATCAATAGTTTTAGGGAATTTTGAGACAATCTGGTCCAACAATTCCCCCGTACCGCTTCCGGTTGCCGCCGAAATACAATAGGGGTCGCCCAACCCCAAAGCGTAAAACTCTGCGGAACTGTATATCCATTCGTTCGTATCGGCCTTGTTGGCCACAAGGATAACCGGCTTCTTGGTACGCCGCAAGATATTGGCCACGGCTTCGTCCAGATCCGTCACACCGTTCCGGACATCCACCAAAAACAGCACCACATCGGCTTCTTCCGTCGCCAACGTCACTTGCTTGCGGATTTCTTCCTCAAATATATCATCCGAGTTCACCACCCAACCGCCGGTGTCTATCACGGAGAACTCACATCCCGTCCACTCCGACTTCCCATACTGGCGGTCGCGCGTCGTACCGGCTTCATCACTGACAATCGCATGACGTGTCTGGGTCAAACGATTAAAAAGAGTGGACTTACCCACATTCGGGCGTCCGACTATTGCCACTATATTTCCCATAATTTATCGAATTTCGGCTTCACAGCCTGATTATTAATCTAAATTATATCCAAAACTTTTCAAAGCCCGTTCCGAACTTCTCCAATCCTTATCCACCTTCACAAAAGTCTCCAGATAAATGCTCTTACCGAAGAATTTCTCCAAAGACTTCCGGGCTTCTGTGGAAACTTTCTTTAATGCCACTCCCCGATGGCCTATGATGATACCCTTCTGCGACTCGCGTTCCACGTAAATAACGGCATTGATATGAATGGATTTCGCCGCTTCTTTGAACCGTTCCACTACGACTTCCACAGAATACGGAATCTCTTTATCGTAATATAACAGAATCTTTTCACGGATAATTTCAGTCACGAAAAAACGGGCCGGTTTATCGGTCCACTGGTCCTTGCCGAAATATGGAGGGGAATCCGGCAAAAGATCCTTGATGCGATTCAACACCGTATCTATGTTAAACTTGCACAAAGCTGAAATAGGTATGATTTCGGCCTTGGGCAGGACGGCATGCCAAGCTTCCACCTTAGAAGTCAGTTCCTGCTGGTTACTCACATCGATTTTATTGATAAGCACCAACACGGGAACATCCATCTTGGACACTTTCTCCAAGAAGTCTCCATTCTTATCGGGTGTCTCCACCATATCCGTCACGTACAACAGCACATCGGCGTCTTGCAAAGCTGATTCCGAGAAGTTCAACATAGACTCTTGCAACTTGTAATTGGGCTTCAAGACACCGGGGGTGTCGGAAAAACAAATCTGCATGTCTTCCGTATTCAAAATCCCCATGATACGATGGCGCGTAGTCTGTGCCTTAAAAGTTGCAATAGAAATACGCTCTCCAACCAGAAGATTCATCAATGTGGACTTGCCGACATTCGGATTACCTACGATATTTACAAAACCTGCTTTATGCGCCATAATTGTTCCGTTTTTTCTTTGAATAAAAAGAACGCATCTATAAACGGATGCGTTCTTTTTTATGATGTTTCTTTTTTTGAAGGTTTCCCTTTTATCACTTATTTACCAACTCCGTCATAGCCCCATTTCATATAAGCGGCTCCCCATGTGAATCCGGCACCGAAAGCGGTAAAAATCAGATTGTCTCCCTTCTTCAACTGCTGTTCGTAATCCCACAAAGCCAAAGGCAAAGTAGCTGCACTTGTATTACCGTAACGTTGGATGTTAAGCATTACTTTTTCCATCGGCAACTCCAAACGGTGTGCTACAGCCTCGATAATGCGTACATTAGCCTGATGGGGAATGACCCAAGCAATATTGTCCTTGGTCAATCCGTTACGTTCGGCCACCAAGGCCGAAGCGTCGCTCATGTTAGTGACGGCAAACTTAAACACCGTACGTCCTTCCTGATGGAGATAATGCAAGCGGTGGTCTATGGTAAAATACGAAGGAGGGCAAGCGGAACCGCCCGCTTTCATGCACAAGAACGGCAACCCCTTGCCATCCGTACGCAAATAGGAGTCCTTCCAACCCAAGTCTTCCGTAGTAGGTTCAACCAATACGGCAGCAGCTCCATCTCCAAAAATCGGACAAGTCGCACGGTCTGTATAATCGACCATTGAAGACATTTTGTCTGCACCGATAACAATAATCTTCTTATAACGGCCGCTCTGAATCAAAGCGGAAGCCGTATCCATGGCGAAAAGGAATCCGCTGCAAGCTGCCTGCAAGTCGTATGCAAAAGCATTCGCCAACCCCAACTTGCCAATGACAATAGAAGCCACAGAGGGGAAATGATAATCCGGAGTAGAAGTGGAAACAATCACGCAATCAATGTCTTCAGGATTTACTCCCGTTTTCTGCAATAACTGTTTCGCCGCCTTACGGGCCATATAGCTCGTACCCAAACCTTCTTCATTCAAGATACGCCTTTCCTTCACGCCGATACGAGTCATAATCCACTCATCGTTTGTATCAACCATCCGCGACAACTCGTCGTTGTTCAAGACATATTCCGGAACGTAACCGCCGATACCGGTGATTACCGCATTTATTTTTTCCATTCTTAATTCTGCTTTCTAAAAAAAGTAGCCGGAGAACACGGATGCTCTCTGGCTATATCTTCCTCACTGACGATTAAACAGCTGCTTCTTTCACGATAGCCACCTTACCTCTGTAATAGCCACAAGTGGGGCACACAGTGTGATAAATGTGGAATGCACCGCAATTCGGGCAAACTGCCAATGTAGGCGCTACGGCCTTATCATGAGTTCTTCTCTTACGGGTTCTCGTTTTTGACTGTCTTCTTTTAGGATGTGCCATTTTCTTAAGTATTTAATTATTATCCAATATTTTTTTCAATTTATCCCAACGCGAATCTACCGGTTTGCCACTTTCTTCATCCGCGCCTTTCTCGTCCTCGGAACCATCTGGGTTCTCAGACGAAGTCACCAAATGTGCCGCCAATGCCTCCATCATTTCCACATTGCAATGTCCAGGTTCATGCACGTGTGTGAGCGGAACTTCTAGCACAATAAATTCGTAAATAATCCATGCGACATTCAATATGGCATCTTCGTATGGTAGTATCATCATATCCCCTTCGTCCGCATACTCATCCCCTAACTTTACGGTAAGCATACGTTCCGTCTCTATCTCCACGTCCATATCGTCAAGACACCGGTCGCACGGCACATGTACCGTTCCTTTAATATGAAAGGTAAAAACATAAACTCCCCCGCTTTCTCTTATCTTCAGGTCTGCGTCTGCCTTACCCCTCTTCACTAAAGTCCCTTCCACAGCTTCAAAGAATGCATCATTCAATGCAAACTGATATTCAGCGACATCAGTCCGCATGTTCTTCAAATCAATCTTATAACTGTCAAGTACATCCATTTGGGTTGCAAATTTACAAAAAATAAGCGATGGCACACAATAGAAAGCACAAAAAACGCTCTTTTTAATACTTTTTCAACTCCACTCTAAAGGTTGTCCCCACACCGACTTCCGAACGTTTCACAAAAATACGTCCTTTGTGATATTCTTCCACTATACGTTTGGCTAAGGATAAACCCAACCCCCAACCTCTTTTCTTGGTCGTAAAACCGGGACTAAAGACCGTCTGGAAATGATTTTTCGAAATACCTTTCCCAGTATCTGTAACTTCAACAACCACTTTCCCCGCATCTTCAAAAGCTGTTACCGTGATACATCCTTGTCCTCCCATCGCATCTATCGCATTCTTACAAAGATTCTCTATCACCCACTCGAAAAGCGGAGCACACATATAAGCCTTCAACGGATATTCCGGCAACAGGCAACGGATAGACACTTTATTGGATGTACGGCGAGAAATATAATCTATCACGTGTTCAAGCACTGTGCCCAACAATTCCTCACGGGGTTCCGGTAAAGAACCTATTTTAGAAAAACGTTCGGCTATCATTTCCAATCGTTTCACATCTTTGTCCATCTCCGGGATAAGCTCATCATGGGGATAAGTCTCTTTTAAAATCTCTACCCATGCCATTAACGAAGATATCGGGGTCCCTAACTGATGGGCTGTCTCTTTGGACAAACCCACCCAAACTTTATTCTGCTCTGCCTTTTTGGAACTCAACAAAGCAAAAATAGCCACTATGACAAAAATAAGAACTACCCCCAACTGTATATAAGGATAGGAAGACAACCGTTTCAACATAATGGAATCATCATAACAGATTTCCATAAAATCACCATCAACGCCTTGAGAAGCCCCTTCATTCAGATAAATACGAATCACCCGGCCTCCCTGCCGCATGTCTTCTGCCATTTGCTTTACTTCTCTCGTACTGTCGGCAGCATTACTTGCTTTTAATGACAAATTCCGATAGCTGTGTATTTCTCCTGATTTATACTGCACAATAACCGGAATGGTATTATTTCCATTCAAAACCTTCAAAACCAAGGTGACATCGGTGTTTTCATCCGCATTGTTCAGTGTTCGCATGGCTTCCGCCCATACTTCCATGTTTTGGTGTTCACCCAAAGCCAAATCACGTACTAAATAGTTGGATATAATGAGAGAACCCACGGCTATCACGATGGCCGTGGCTACTAACAAAAACTTAACCTGCCTTATCCGGTCATACCACTGCATAACATTTAACTTTCTATACTCCTTTCCCAAAACGTGCAATCCTCCTTTTTATTGCATCATTGTTACATCCAAATTCAATGTAACACCGTCTTTACGCCTTGAGATGAAATGGAAGCAAGTGAGGTCATTTTACAAATTCTCTCTACACAGTGGCTCCCCCCCCTTTATGCCTATACAGCATATTAGCGCCGGAGGATGTGAAAGGGGAACCTCGCAACGGCCATAAAAAAACCCGTTCCCCCGCCCGGCATGGGCCGTGCGCGGGGGAACGGAATGGAAAA
>NZ_CFQRNQ010000039.1:0-5370 GCF_986071375.1 Paraprevotella sp.
CACAAGGATTTTCAGTCCTTTGCTCTACCAACTGAGCTATGGCACCGACTTACTTTTGTTTTGCGAGTGCAAAGGTAGCGATTTAATTTGAAATGCCAAATATATTCGATATATTTTTGTGTAATATAGGAGAAAAAAGTAAACTCTCACCTGTTTTCTGGGTCGGAGAAGACAGGCAAGAGTGTAGTTAAATGCAGACGATTGTCTTTGATAGCAAGGAGGATTGTTGTCCAACCAGGCTGAAACAATGCGGCACATCAGCCTTTAAGCGGGTTCCAACCTTGAGCTTTCAGTTCAAATTCCTGGCCATCCCTACTGATGAGTGCATAGCCTAATTCGGCCTTGGTGATATGGCCTATTATTTTAATGTCCTTGATTTGGCTGACTTTTTCGTGGTCGGCAATGGGGACTGTGAATAATAATTCATAGTCTTCTCCGCCATTCAGGGCGCAGGTCGTGACATTCATGTTCAGCTCTTCTGCCATGACAGCCGTCTGGTAATCTAAGGGAATATATTCTTCATATATCCTGCAACCGACACCGCTTTGCGTACAAATATGCAGTAATTCGGAACTGAGTCCGTCTGATATGTCGATCATGGAAGTCGGACGGATATTAGCGGCTGCCAATGCTTGCACAATGTCACGTCGTGCTTCTGGCTTTAGCTGTCGTTCCAGTAAATACTCTTTTCCGCTAAAGTCCGGTTGGGCTTCGTATAATCCCTCTGTGGTCTTTGGGCTTTCGTTTCTGTGAGCTTCCTGCAACTGTTGGTTGAAAACGGCTTTTTCGCGTTCGAGCAACTGCAATCCCATGTAAGCTGCTCCTAAATCTCCGCTGACACAGATTAAGTCGGTTTCTTTGGCTCCGTTGCGATAAACCACTTTGTCTTTGTCTGCTTCCCCGATGCAGGTAATGCTGATGGCCAACCCCGTAAGCGAAGATGTCGTATCGCCTCCTACAATATCGACCTCATGAGCTTCGCATGCCATTTTGATACCATCGTAGAAAGCCTCCATGTCCTCTACACAGAAACGTTTGCCTAAAGCAATGGAGACCACCATTTGACGGGGGATACCATTCATGGCATAAATGTCCGAGAGGTTGACCATGGCGGCCTTGTATCCGAGATGTTTCATCGGGACGTATGTCAGGTCGAAATGTATGCCTTCCATCAGCAAATCGTTGGTGACGAGGACTTGTTTGTCGGCCGGATATTCCATGACGGCACAGTCGTCACCAACTCCATAGCGGGTGGAAGAGTTTTTCAGCCGGATATTTTCTGTCAGGTGCTTGATAAGCCCGAACTCTCCGAGCGTAGAGATTTCTGTCCTGTTTGTTTCTTGCATAAATTTATGGGCTTTAAGCGCGGTTTATCATCTCACGCATAATCTCGGCCATAAGGGGTTGTACGGCATCGGCAGCTTTCTGTACTTCCTCGTGGCTGACTTCCACAATCTTTCCTTCCACTCCGAGATCGGTGATGACACTGATACCGAAGCATTTGATTCCGCAATGATTGGCTACGATGACCTCGGGTACGGTAGACATGCCAACCGCATCGGCGCCCCAAATGCGGAACATTTTATATTCAGACGGAGTTTCGAAAGTCGGGCCTTGTGTAGCGAGGTATACGCCTTGCTGTACCTTGATTCCTTTTTCTTCGGCAATGGCGAGTGCTTGCCGGATGAGTCCCTTGTTGTAGGCTTCCGACATATCCGGGAAACGGGGGCCGGTCGGAAAGTTCTTACCGCGTAGCGGATTCTCAGGAAGTGCGTTGATTTGGTCGGTGATAATCATCAGGTCGCCAATTTCAAACTTGGGGTTGGTGCCGCCTGCAGCATTGCTGACGAACAAGGTCTTGATGCCCAACTCATACATGACACGAATGGGAAAAGTGACCTCTTGCATGGTGTAGCCTTCATAGTAATGAAAGCGGCCTTCCATGGCCAGAATGTCTTTGTCACCCAGTTTTCCGAAGATAAGATTACCCGAATGCCCTTCTACCGTAGAGACTGGGAAGTTGGGAATTTCTTTGTATGAAATGCGGGTCGCATCTGTGATTTCGTTGGCCAGTTTACCTAATCCGGTACCTAAAACGATAGCCGTTGTGGGGCTTGTTGTCATCCTACTTTTTAGCCAGGATGCTGTTTCTTGAATTTTTGAATACATAACCAGTAATGTTTTCGTTAAACGATTCTTGTTGATTTTGCAGTATCTCTATTTCGACCGGCAGGGCATAGAGAGATTTTCTAACCTCTTCGCTCAGGCCGTTGAGGCCTTTCAGGCGGGTCGCATCTTTTTCTGTGGTTACAATTAGCTTCGGCGGGGACATTCGGGCGTAAGTTGCGTTGATTAGGGCTACGTCTTTGGGCGAGAAATAATGGTGGTCGCCGAAAGAAAGCGGCGTGATATCCGTTTCATAATGTTCGAGGTCCATTTTCATTTGTTCCGGCGAAGCGATGCCGGTGAGCAGCAAGACATGTTTGTGGGGCAGCAACTCGTCCAAAGGACATTCTTCCTCTCCGAACAACGGTATGAGACGGCTGTATTTCAGTGTTGAGAAGAACAGCTTCTGGTAGGGATACAACTTTAGCGCCTTACTGATGACCCGGAACCCCATGGGCTTGATGTCTTCCGGACATTTGGTCACGATTACGATATTGGCTCGGTCTTTTCCTTCTTTCGGTTCGCGCAAACGTCCTGCGGGGAGCAACTTGTCGTCGCAAATCAAGCGATGGTAATCTACTAACAGGATGTTGATACCTGGTTTTACATAACGATGTTGGAATGCGTCGTCTAACAGGATGACTTCTGTTCCCGGTGCGATTTGCTCGTCGCATAACCTTTCAATTCCCCGGCGACGGTTTTTATCCACAGCGACATAGACATCTGGAAACTTTTGTTTCATCTGATAAGGTTCGTCGCCTATGGCGGGCATAGACGTTTCGGATGTGGCTAAAATGAATCCTTTTGATTTACGTTTGTATCCCCGACTCAACACGGCCACTTTATGCTTCTTTCGTAACAGGCGGATGAGATATTCCGTATGTGGTGTTTTCCCGGTACCGCCTACGGTGATATTGCCGACCGAAATAACGGGTATGTCGTAACTTTTGGATTTCAGGATTCCCATTTCGAAAAGCTCGTTACGAATCCTTACGCCTATTCCGTAAAGCCAAGCTACCGGTAACAACCATTCGTTGATTTTGATTAAGTCTCCTTCCATGATGGTTTAGTTGATAAAGTTGGGCTCATACGGTATCCGGGCTTGCAGGACGCTCATTTGCCGGATCTGTCTCAGGTTCATTAGCGGGGCGTAATATGTTCCGAGGGTCTCTTGTAAGGCCGTGTTCAGATAGTCCTTTTTCTGTTGGTCAAACAACCCCTCGTACCAAGGGGCCGGAGTCGGTGCGTATTCCGTATGGTAATCTTTTATTTTGGCCAATGACGCCGCTTTTTTGATAGCGGTCTGGAGGTTGCCATTGGCATCGGCTAGTCCGTTCCCTACGGCCTGCTGTCCGGTCCAAACCCGTCCTTCGGCCAGTTTTTCCACTTGGCCGGTTTCCATATTCCGTCCCTCTGCTACACGTTCGGTAAACAACTTGTAACCTCGTTGTATATATCCTTGCATCATTTGAGCTTCCGAAGGATTGAACGGGCGTGCAGGCGTGCCGAAATCGGCGTGTGCATTGGTTTTTACTACATCGAAATGCAGGCCTAATTTGTCGCTGAGCAGTTGGCTTGCGTCGGGAATGAGGCCAAAAATGCCGATACTTCCGGTCAACGTAGTCGGTTCGGCCACGATATAGTTGGCGGCGCAGGAGATGTAGTAACCGCCCGAGGCTGCCATTCCACCCATGGATACGACTACGGGTTTGGCTTCACGGAGTAATTTCACCTCATGCCATATCTGTTCGGAGGCGTAAGCGCTTCCGCCTCCGGAATTTATGCGAAGTACTACCGCTTTGACCGATTCGTCTTCACGCAGGGTTCTCAGGTCGTGGCATACTGTTTCTGCGTCTATCACATTTTCGCTCCATTCTGTCTTTCGGTCTACGATGTCTCCGTATGCATAGTAGACTGCAATCTTATCACCTTTTTTCGGGGTTGTTTCGGTGGCAGCCGCCAGTTCTTTCACACTGACGAGGGGTAGGGCGCCTTTGTCCTTTCCGGTTTTTGCGCGTAACATCCGGCTTATCCCGTCGATATAGCAAAGGCTGTCTACCATGCCGTTCCGTACCAGTTCTTCTGCGGGGCGGAATGTGAGCATGCTGTCTGCGTATTCGTCCAACAAGTCCTTCTTGATGGAGCGTGAGCGGGATACGTCCGTCAGCATGGTTTGCCAGATGTCGTTCAGGTAGGACGTGACTTGTTCGCGGTTGGCGTCACTCATTTGGGTGGCTGTAAACGGTTCCACGGCCGATTTGTAGCTGCCTACTTTGAACACTTGCATCTTAATGCCTATCTTTTCCAACAGGTCTTTGTAAAAAATAGGCTGCGAAGCCATACCGCACCAGTTTACCTGCCCCTGTGGATTAAGGATGATGCTGTCGGCTATGCTGCAAATATAGTAAGCCCCTTGGGTATAGTTGTCTCCGTATGCGATGATATATTTGCCGCTTTTCTTAAAATCGGCGAGGGATTCCCTGATGTCTCGTATCATGGCGGGAGTCGCCCCCAAGAGGGTTTGTGCTTCTATATATATACCGTCTATGTTCGGATTTTCTTTAGCACCTTGGATGGCTGTCTGTATTTCTCTCAGACTGAGGGTGGGGTAAGTACTGCCGAACAGGTCTCCGAGAGGGTCGTTCGGTGCATCTTCTTGTAATTCACCGTTTAGCGTCAGGCGAAGCACGGATTGGGGTTTGATGGATGGGGCGGTACTTTCCATGGTCATCATCCCCGCAATGGACAGGATGCCTAATGTGAAGAGGGCTATGCTAGCCAGAAACAAGCCACAGAGCGTGGCCAAAGTATATTTGACGAAATCTTTCATACGTTGTATAAGTAGGTAAAACCACACAATTACGCAAATATACAATAATGTCTACGATTTACAAACGCTATACCTTATAATAATACTTAAATTGGTTCTGTTGGCGGAATACAGCTTCGTCTGGGAGAACGCTTATGGATTTTATGGGGCTATCTACCTCCTTCCATTCTGAAAAAAAAGTTTTCCCTCAGTGTGTTCGGTGTTTCCTGCTGTAAAACACGTGTTTTACAGCGTGTTTCTTGTCCATGTGGTTGTGTTTGTGTGTCCTTGTGTCGGGGTTGGCCCGGAAAAAAGTTGGTGAAACGTTTGGTGTTTACGTTAAAAGGTTGTACCTTTGCACTCGCTTTCGGGAAGCAAGGCCTTGTGTGGCCGCT
>NZ_CFQRNQ010000040.1:0-3470 GCF_986071375.1 Paraprevotella sp.
TAGCGCACCTGCTTTGGGAGCAGGGGGTCGTGGGTTCGAATCCCGCTACCCCGACCATCAGAAAAGGCACTGTAAAACAAGCTTTCAGCGAGTTGACAGTGCCTTTGTTTTTATTCAGCCAACAAATGACCGTCATGAATAAGTCATACCACAAAGAGATACTGCACATCGCTCTCCCGTCCATCCTTTCCAATATCACCGTTCCCCTGCTCGGGCTGATAGACCTGACCATTGCGGGACATCTCGGTGCCGCTTCGTATATCGGTGCCATAGCCATCGGCGGTACGATATTCAATATGATCTATTGGATTTTTGCATTCCTGCGGATGGGAACCAGCGGGATGACTTCACAAGCCTACGGTGCCGGCAATAAACAAGAAATGCAACTGTTGCTTTATCGTTCCTTGGCCACCTCCACGGGCATAGCCATCCTCATCCTCCTCCTGCAGGGCCCGTTACTTCATCTGGCCCTGTCCGTCATGTCGCCCACGGAAGCTGTGGCGGATTTTGCTTCGGTATACTTTAGAATCTGCGTATGGGGCGCCCCTGCCGTGCTTGGGCTTTACAGTATGACCGGATGGTTCATCGGATTGCAAAATGCAAAATACCCGCTCTACGTGGCCATCGTCCAAAACCTCGTCAACATAGCGGCCAGCCTGTCCTTTGTCTTCGTATGGCACATGGACGTGGCCGGAGTGGCTTTGGGGACAGCCATCGCCCAATATTGCGGACTGGCGCTTTCCCTATATTATTGCCACCGTATGCACCGTAGGCTCGGCCTTCCTTTTGCATTCCTCCCCTCTTCCGTATTCCGGAAAAACGCCATTCGCCGTTTCTTCAGTGTCAACCGCGACATTTTCCTGCGCACCCTTTGCCTCGTGTGCGTCACTCTCTATTTCACCTCCGCCGGTTCCCGTCAAGGGGAATATATCTTAGCGGCCAATGCCTTGCTGATGCAATACTTCACCCTCTATTCTTATTTCATGGACGGTTTCGCCTTTGCCGGAGAAGCCCTCTCGGGCAAATGTGCCGGTGCGGGAGATTACCAGGCCCTGAAAAAAGTCATCCGTAACCTGTTTCTTTGGGGATGCGGCGTGGCACTGACCTTCACCTTATTCTATATGGCCGGCGGAAAGGCTCTCATGAACCTGCTCACCGACGAAGCCTATGTCGTCGCCACAGCTTCCGACTACCTGCCTTGGGCTGTCCTCATCCCCTTTGCAGGTCTCTCGGCATTCATTTGGGACGGTGTTTTCATCGGACTCACGGCCACACGCTATATGCTCCTGTCCATGTTGGGCGCCACCCTGACTTTTTTCAGCGTCTACCTCAGCCTCTTCCCTATATGGCAAAACCACGCACTTTGGCTGGCTTTTCTCCTCTATTTATTCGTGCGAGGTCTCATGCAACACTTGCTATATAGAAATAAAATCTTAACTTTGCATCCTACAAACTAAATACACGCAAACGCAATGAACTACGTAGGCATACTTATCGGCTTGGCCACCTTCCTGATTATCGGCCTGTTCCATCCTTTAGTCATCAAGGGCGAATACTATTTCGGAACCCGATGCTGGTGGGCTTTCCTCGTGACGGGAATCCTATGTGCCGGTTTGTCCCTCTATGTGGAAAACGTGTACTTGAGTATCATTTTCGGTGTCATATCGTTCTCTTCCTTTTGGGGGATACTCGAAGTGTTCGACCAACGCAAACGGGTGCTGAAAGGTTGGTTCCCGAAAAATCCCAAACGACTGAAAGACTACGAATAAACCGCCCGTCGTTTTTTTATCATTCCCATTCCCTCCCTTTGCGTCAAAAATTTTTTCTGCCGGGAAAAAAGCCCCTGCATTTTTCTATATTCCTCTTTTCCAGACTCTTGAATACAGCGTAAAAATGTGCGCTAAATGAAAAATCATTCGCCTGAGATTGATTTTTCATTCTCAGGCAAACGATTTTCCGTTTGCCGCAAGATGATAAACCGCTCTCATGCAAGCCTTTTTTTGTCAAGCTTACCGACATATCCGAAAGAACAGCCGTTCGCTACATCCTTTCATCCTATACTCAAAAGGCTGTCATGACATTTAATACAAATCCCGTGAAGCCAGGCATCCAACTTCACGGGATTTTTCTGCCGGATATGCTACGACATCCGGACTAATACCACAAGATGGTTACTTGTCGCCGAAGTAACGGTTGTACAAACCGGCGAAACCACGGCCATGGCGAGCTTCGTCCTTTGCCATTTCATGCACAGTGTCGTGAATGGCGTCCAAATCCTGCTGTTTAGCCATCTTGGCCAAATCCATCTTGCCGGAGCAAGCACCGCTTTCAGCCTCCATACGCTTCTTCAGGTTGGTCTTCGTGTCCCAAACCATGTCGCCCAACAATTCGCAGAAACGGGAAGCATGGTCGGCCTCTTCAAAAGCATAACGCTTGAAAGCTTCCGCAATCTCAGGATAGCCTTCACGGTCAGCCTGACGGCTCATGGCCAAGTACATGCCCACTTCGGTGCATTCTCCTTCAAAGTTTGCCTGCAAACCTTTCTTGATTTCAGGGTCAACGTCCTTGGCAATGCCGATAACATGCTCGGTCACGAAAGTCAATTCCGTATCTACCAATTCCTTGAACTTTGAAGCCGGAGCCTTGCACTGCGGGCACTGTGCCGGAGCTTCTTCGCCTTCATGAATGTAACCACATACTGTACACACAAATTTCTTTTTCATTTTCTTCCGTTTTTAATTTAAATTACACATTCGTTCTTATTATTTCTCTGCCCGTGCCCTTCAGGCTCATGCCTCCATCGCACAGGCTTTACATACACCTTTATAATAGACATGCGCTTCGTCCACCTTAAAGTCCGAGCCTGCCGGTAAAAAGTCTTTCAAACTTTCCGGAAGAGCCACATCGAATAATTTTCCGCACCTCTTGCACATGAAATGCGCATGGGGAACAATTACCCCGTCAAAACAAACTTTCTTCTCATCAATGGTCAACATCAAGGCAGCTCCATGATCGGAAAAAAGCCGTAAAGTGTTATACACGGTCGTCTTAGACAACGTAGGTATAACTTTACACAAAGCCACATACACCTCATCCACTGTGGGATGCGTATGATTCTTAAGCAAATAATCCATAATTGCTATGCGTTGTACGGAGGGGTGAATCCCATATTTCTGCAATGTATCCAAAGCCTCTTTGTTAACCATGTTCAATATAAATTTGTAATGTTTACAATGCAAATTTAGCGTAAGTTCCGTTCCTGTGCAAGCCTTCCCGTGTTTTTTTTGATAAATAACAGCTTTTTTTGCTTTTATTGATACCTTTATATTATCTTTGTTCCTAGAAGTTATGAAAAAGGTCTAAGATATTGAAAATGAGCATAGGTTATTCGCTCATTATGGTAATAGGTTACGAATAAGAGAGTTATCTCCTTAAATATACTTCTGCGCGTTGCGTAACCTTCAAAGAAC
>NZ_CFQRNQ010000041.1:0-2946 GCF_986071375.1 Paraprevotella sp.
CGGAGTCTATGGCGAAAAGTATCTTCTCGTTGACTTCGGCACGCATACCTTGCGGTATCTGTTGGGGGATGATGGCATACATGACTTTATCTGTTTATCGTTAAAAATGAAAACACCCCGCAAGGATTGCCTTACGGGGTGCTGTGTAAATCTTATCATGGTCAGTTTTCTCTTAGGGTGATTTCATCCAGATGCAGACGCTTGAAACAACTTTCGGCTGCCGCACTGTCCTTGAACCGGACATCGATACGTCCGTTCTTGTAGAATCGGATTTGCTCGGCATTGGTGGTCGTAAGGTCGTACCAGTCTGTGACAGAAATGTCGTTGTCATCAAAACGGATAATCATCTTTGAATTTCCATTCAGTATGTCATCCGCACCGTAGGCAATGCCGGCACACAGGGTTTCCAGTTCTCCGCCGTAGTTGTAGGAGATTCTGTTCCTTTGGTTGTATTGCATGGAAAAATCGTCGAAACGGATGATTTCGGGAAAGATTATCTTGTCCTTCTTCAACTCCGTCTTGACTTTGCTCCAGTATGCCGGTCTGACAACTTTGCTCAGGCGTGCGAGCAGTTCTTCCACGGCCGTTTCCCGGAAACTCTTGCCGCCCAAGTGTTCGATGACTACATCTACATATGTGTCATAAACAGGACGGAAGCCCATCGGAAGTTTTTTTTCGTCTATTTTATACTCAGGAACCGACACTTTGTAAGTCCTGTTGAAATAAGAAATGATGCGGTTCGCAAAATTCGCGTTGGCGTTTCGGTTCTTATCTACCAGATCGTTAATCAGATCAAACGGTTTGAACTCGTTGTGTGAATAGTCTTCCCTGTCGTTATGGTAAGTGTAGAAATCACGCATGGAAACCTTGCCGTTTTCTTCGTAATGGAACTTACGTTCGGCTTGGTATTGTTCGGCTTCTTCCTTGAAGACGGCGTACCAGCGGTCAATCTGGTCGAGTGTCTTGTAAAGCAGGTTTTGCTGCGTCTGGCAATAGACACGGTCCTGTTCCGTAATCTTGTCCTCGTTTCTCACTTGTACGCTCAGAATGCCTTGAAGCAGGTCGGGAGCGTTGCCGGCCTTGGGTGCTGTTGTCGTTTGCATATCTGTTAGGGTTAAATGTTAAAAATTATCCGGTTTAATCCGGTAGAAATAAGTGATGTGCTTTTCCATGTCCTTGACTATCTTGACCTGCTCGGGATGGAAGTTGAGCCTCCTCGTTTCGATCGGGGCATTAAACGTTTCCCATTCGGCGGAAGGTAAGAACACATATTCCCGACGGAAACACCATAACACGATTTGATTATCCCAATTTCCCTTGAACACCGTTCCTTCGTAGTCCTTCAGGAACTGCCGGAACTCGGCTTCGTCCCGAAAAGCGATGTCAAAGCCTTGATAGAGATTGCCGTTTTCCGATTCCTCCCTTTTGTGTAGGTAGAACTTCCGGTAGGTCTCGGTCGTGAAATCTCCATACCTGGGATTGGGTTCGGCATAAAACCATAACGGTACCTTAGCCAGAAATGACACCGAACCGTTGGCGCAAGCACCGCAATGCCCCCAGTCCTTGAACACCCCTTCCGTCCATTTCAGGAATTTCAGTTCCTCCGGATTCACGGAATGGAATGCGCCTCCGCTGACACTCAGACGGATATTGCCGTCCTCTTCCCACACGAAAGGCACATACGGCTGTTCGCATACGGAAAGATATCCTTCTTTTGCACTCCTGCTGTCAATAAGGGCGTTTCCGTAATAATCCCCGTGTTCGGTTACATATACCAGCCTGTCGCCGATTTGAGGTGTAATTTCGGAGCGTGTCCGCTCAATGAGTTCAACATAATTGTTGGCCATATCCACATCTTTCTGTGTCAGCCAATGCTGGTGGTCGTATGAAACATTCCGCTCTCTGAGTGTTTCGATACTGTACTTTTCTTTTGTTACCTGCTGTGACATAACAATTTATTTTTAGTGATCCGGCTTTTCGGGGCCGGAGTTCCCGTAACTACAGGCCATAAAAGGTCGTGTCCCGTACATGCAAGGTTGGCGGGAAAAATACCGCAAGCCCTCCGGGCGAGGATGATTTTTCCACGACACCCGGAGGGCTTGACCTTGCTTGTACGAGCAGGACACGGGTTACCTTTGCCTGTGAGTTACGGGGATTCGGCTACGGTATGGCTGTCATGTCCGCTGTATATGTTTCTTGAAATGACCGTGATATTTTATGCCCGAAAATTACCGGCAATCACGAAAAAATGCTACCTTTGCATCAAGAAAAAAGAGTTATTTGAAAGCATGAGGAATATAGTGATTCTAAACAGCTTGGAATTTTCTTATCCGTTGCCCGTTCTCATGCGAGTTTTCTACAAAGCGTTGATAATCAAATAAGATACTTCAGATTACAACAAATATAGTAATAATGCTCTTGTTGTTCAAACTGTCAGTATGGAAAACCAGTCTTTGCCTCTGACTGATAATTGGGCTTCGGGAAGGGCCGTCAGCTATACTATAGGTATAGCACGAAAGGCAATTACTGTGATACCGGAGAACGGTCCCGTATCATGGGAAGAGAATGCTGAAACCGAGACAGTTATTGGAACGGAAGCAAAACAAGAGACTGATTGACCTGACGGGGTAATTCTGGACTTCGCAAAAAGATGCCAATCTGTTTAAAGTAAGATAATATGAAAAGATATATGAAATTTTTCACTGGAATAGTATTTGGGGGCATCCTTTTAGTGTGTAGTGCATGCACTGACGAATACGAAGCAAACAATGGAGGTATGAAGGAGTGCTGTGAGGGAGTACCCTTTACAGTCCGGGCTATAGTCGCTGATTTTGAAGAGCTCTCCAATGCAGGAAAGTCCTCTACACGTACCTCTGTAAGGGACGAACATTTTAAAATGGAGTTTGTCGATGGTGATTCGATTGGTGTTTTTGCCATAAAGGACGG